>JBKGXW010000036.1:0-21205 GCA_046546395.1 Halanaerobiales bacterium | reverse complement strand
TAGTAGTCGGGTCTTCCGATATTTATACAGTAACCTTTAATAATACGACAGATACAGAGGCAGATCCCCAGACAATGGAGGTTATAGAAGGACAGAGTCTTGATGCTCTACCTGCTGAACCAAACAAAGATCTTCATATTTTCAAAGAATGCAATACTGTAGAAGACGGAACTGGTGATATATTTACAGCGAATACTCCTGTAAATACTGACATTACAGTTTTTGCTCAGTGGGAAAGAATAGTTATTGAAAATCTAAGCATTACAGCTAGTGGACCAAATCCTGTTTATACAGAGGATCGTATAGTACTGGAAACAACCCTGAATATAATGGGTACAGGCAATACTCCAATCTCTTATTCTGAGGTAGTAGCAAATTACAATCTGGATTAACAACCATTGGTGAAGGGGCTTTTTCGGCAGATATTCAACCTGAGAGTTATTTTAGAAAAGCTTATATTGATCCAGATAACAGAGGAGCAGGGACATATACCAAACAGGGAGATGAAACCTGGCTGAAAAATTAATCAAACCTAACTTAGGAAGTTAAAAATAATTACTTAAATGAAAGGTGGAATGACCATGAATAGTAAAACATTGTTTTTAGTTCTCTTTTTATTATTTTTGTTTTCTGCTCCCTTGCTGGCTGATTTAAGTCCACTTGATGACCCTGGAGAGAGGTATAAATTTGAATTTGAAGAGGGAAAGTACCAAATCGATTTTTCTACTCTATATTTAAATGAAGATAGAGATGTTTTTAATTCTAATTACTCTTATAATATTGAAACTCAGAAGAGATATATTTTAACTTTTGATTATAATTTAAAAGATGGTCTAAAAGTAAAATATATCAGAAACTGGCTTCCTGAATATTCATACAGTCAAAATTATACTGACACCGGGAATAGAATGACAAATACCGGATCAGATAACATGTGGGGGATAGAATGCATTTATAAATCTGAAGCAGGAGCACATGAGTTTTCTTTTTTATATGAGAAAAAAAGTGTAGATATAGTCGAAGACTATGATGAAGCAAACTCTATTCAGGCCTACCTTAATGATGATTCTAGACAAATGGGAAGAAGAGATACGTATAAAGTAACTTATCAACCTGATATAGCAGCAGATGGCTTGGGTTTTTCAATTGAATACAATTATTTAAATGAGGAAAAAGATAAACTTTATAATAATGAAAGAGATGAGTACCTAGTAACCATTACTTATAAAGGCAAAATATAATATATAGGGTAGACAGATTAACACTCTTGAAAGGATATTGGAAAAGTATTCCTTAAAAAAGAGTATTAAGGGTTTTCCTGGATTTCTCCACTGGTGTCAGTTATTCATTCCTCCAACGATATGGTGGAGAAGATACCCCCTGAATGGGATAGATCTAGTCTAATGAGTAATACACATAAAGATAGGGAATAGATGCAGGAAAAAATAAATATTTGTAGAATTATGGTATATGATTGGTGAGACACAATTCTAATATACCGGGTGAGAAATATGAGTTTTCAGTTTATTCCCTATCTAATACCACTTTTTATTTCATTTTTAATATTAATATTTCTGGCTATATATGGTTACAGACATCGTTCTGTCAGGGGCTCTAAGGCCTTCACTGCCAGTATGGTGATAGGTAGCCTCTGGGCTCTTGCAAACGCCCTGGAAATGGCAGGAACTGATCTCTGGACAAAACTATTCTGGGCTAATCTCCAGTATATAGCCTATGCTTTTGCTCCAGTAGCCTGGCTGATAATGGTACTACAGTTCACCGACAGGGCTGATTGGGTAAACAAAAGGAATATTATCCTGATGTCTATTGTACCATTGATAACCTTTGTTTTAGTCTGGACGGACCCGCTTTATGGTCTGGTACGTTATGGATTTTCTCTGGATAATTCAGGGGTATTTCCAGTAATAGCAAAAAAATACGGAATATGGTTCTGGGTTCATTATATATATAGCTATCTATTAAATTTTGCTACAGTAATCTTTCTATTTCGTGCAATATTATTGAAAAATACAGTTTATAGAAAACAGGCTATACATCTAATTACCGGCTTTTTACTTATAAGTTTCTGTAATATATTATATGTATCTGGTTTTTCTCCTTTTGAAGGGTTTGACGTATCACCCATATCCTTCAGTATTGCTGGCTTAATTATCGCCTGGGGAATTTTCCACTTCCATCTCTTTGATCTGGTACCTGTAGCACGTGAAACAGTAATAGAAAAGATGGGTTCCGGAATCATTGTAATAGATAAGATGAAGAGATTAATAGATGTCAACCCTCAGGCAGAATCTATGTTAGGACTTTCCAACAAAGTAATGGGTCAACAACTGGGAGATATAATTCCCGAGCTATATAAAGAAGTAAAGGATTTATTAGAGTCAAAGGTAAAAAGAGGTTTAATACAGACTGAGATTAGCTTAGTACATAGTTCGGAATCTGATGTATTTTTTAGTAATAAAGAGAATCGTAGTATAGATGATATAAACAACAAAAAAGGCGAAACTAATAACAGAGAAGTAGAAAGATATAATATTGATAATGAACAGAATAGCAAAATATCTTATTTTGAACTATATATATCCCCACTAGAAGATAAACAGGGTGAAGATAGTGCATGGGTTTTAATGATTAATGATATTACAGATTTGAAGATGGCCAGAGAACAGATAAACCGACAGCAGCAGGAACTGGCTGTAATGGACGAGAGGGAAAGAATGGCCAGGGATCTTCATGACAATCTGGGACAGGTGCTCAGTTTTTCTACTATCCAGATACAGGCAGTACGATCAGAATTATCAAAGAGCAACTATCAAACTGCTGATAAATATCTGAAGAGATTGAGTGAGATTGTCAAAGGAGCCCATAAAGATATCAGAGAATATGTTTATAACATACGGGATACTTCCTGTTATAAGAAGGATTTAATATCGTTACTGCTTGAGGAAATCGAGGATTTTAAGGAACATTCCAACATTAAAGTAGAGTTTGAAGTTCAAAAAGATATCAAAAGTAACGTATTATCTAATATGGGTACAGAGGAAAAACTTCAGTTAATTCACATAAGCAGAGAAGCACTGACAAATATCCTGAAATACGCAGAAGCAGATACTGTTCAGATAACGTTAAAGACAGATACTGGCATGGAGAAAGAGACTGGTGTAGAATATTTCAGAGGGGAATTAATCATTGCAGATAATGGAAAAGGTATAGATACCGAAATACAGAATTATGGTGGTTCTGGTATAAATATTATGAACGAAAGAGCGCGATTAATTGAAGGTTGCTTAAAAATAGAATCAGTCAATGGAAAGGGGACAAAAGTCATCTGTTCTTTTCCGTTACTAATATAAAGTATAAATGTAGAAAAGTTATCAATAAAGCATAAGAAAATAATGAAGCTAAAATTAACGTTTATAGTAATATAGTGCAGAGATAGGATACAGCTACTGATTTTCAGTAAAATAAAGATGATGAAGAATTGTTTTTAGATTGGGGGTTTAGATAATGAAAATAATGATTGCAGATGACCATCCGTTATATGCAGAGGGTTTGAAAAACCTATTTACTTCAAACAACTTTGAAATCTGCGATATTGTAAATGATGGTGAAAAAGCTGTAGAGACGGCTTTTATTCAAAGACCAGATATAATATTTATGGATATAGAAATGCCTGGATTAAACGGTATAGAGGCAACAAAAAGAATTAAGGAAAAGCTGGCAAAAACCAGTGTTATAATGTTGACAAGTTTTGAAGAGGATGACAGTCTGATCAAGGCAATCAAGGCTGGGGCTTCTGGTTATCTGCTGAAAAGCCTTGATGGAGAAGAACTTATTAATAGTCTCAGGGATTTTGAAAAAGGGAAAAATCCATTTGCACCCGGTCTAGAAGAATTTCTTTTAGATAGAATACGCCAGACTGATAATGATCGACAAAGTAAAACTGATACCGATGATGATCTTTCCGAAACCCAGATAGATGTGCTAAAATATTTAGTAAAAGGACTAACATATCAGGAAATAGGGGAAGAGCTTTTTTTAAGTAAGCGAACTATTAAATATCATATGGATGAAATAAAGAGGAAAACAGGATTAAAAACCCAGGCTCAGGTAATCGCTTATGCCCGGGAAAATATAGTGTGAATTAGAAGAATATAATAGACAAGAGTTCAAAGAAGATCCAAAAATATTCGGTAGTACTGAACGTTCTTACATCTGGTTATTGAAGCTTTACTGGACATAGGGAACCATATAGGGAAGGGAACCATATCATTTCAGATCAAAATCTTGGCGATGTCGAGTTTTATAAAGATATTCCCGACATACTATATCAGAATAATTATATAAAAAAAGAACAAAAAGATATTTTTATATAGATAACAGGTTTCAGAAATATTTTAGTCCATGAATATCTTGAAATCGATTTAGATATTGTATATGAAATACTTCAAAATAATCTAGATGACTTAAAGTCAATACTAAAGGAATATGCTAAGCTATTGTAGAATTGTTGATGACATAAAATAGATATATGTGATTAAACATAATATAATTCAAGATATAAATACTCGCTATTACTTTCAGATAATAGTGAGTTTTTTATTCCTACTTGCTAATAATAAAATGGTATAATATAATAACTTTAGTAAATAACACTGAGATTAGCCGATATAATTTTTATCAGTCAGCTAAAAAATAAGAACAGAATATACTTGCATTTACTGAAAAATTGATAGGTATTGAACTGGATAACATATAATGAATTGGAGAGTGAATAATAAATGAAAGTAGGAATCGTCGGATTGCCGAATGTAGGGAAATCAACATTATTTAATGCATTAACCAGAGCTGGAGCACAGGCGGAGAATTATCCTTTCTGTACAATAGACCCCAATGTAGGTGTGGTCAGTGTACCTGACCCAAGACTTGAAGTATTGAATGAGATGTACAACCCCAGGAAAAAAACACCAACTACAATAGAGTTTGTCGATATTGCCGGCCTTGTTAAGGGGGCCAGTAAGGGAGAGGGTCTGGGTAATAAGTTCCTTTCCCATATCAGAGAAGTAGATGCAATTGCTCAGGTTGTCAGGTGTTTTACTGACAGCAATGTCACTCATGTGGACGGTAGTATTGACCCTGTCAGAGATATTGAGATTATTAATATGGAACTTCTGATGGCGGATCTGGCTGCAGTGGAAAAGAGGATGGAAAAAACAGCGAAGGCTGCCAAAAGTGGGGACAAGGAGTATCTGGAAGAGTTGAAAGTACTTGAAGGATTCAGGGATGTATTGGAAGAGGGGAAGAATCTGAGGCAGCTGAGTCCTGGCGAGAAAGGGCAGCAGTTAATCAAAGAACTTGCTTTACTAAGTGCAAAACCTATCATATATATAGCTAATGTAGATGAAGACGATATGATAAGTGACAGCAATGATATGGTCGAAGAGGTCAGGGAATTTGCAGAGAATGAGGAATCTGCAGTTGTAACGATAAGTGCCCGTATCGAATCAGATATTGCTGAGCTTGATGAAGGAGAGGCAGAGATGTTTCTTGAAGAGCTGGGCCTGAATGAATCTGGCCTGGATAGAGTTATCAGGGCTGGTTATGGCCTGCTGGATTTGATTACATTCTTTACTGCAGGTGAAAAAGAAGTAAGGGCCTGGACTGTCAGGAAGGGTTCAAGTGCACCTGAAGCAGCTGGCAAGATACATACTGACATGCAGCGCGGTTTCATCCGCGCAGAGGTAGTCAGCTATCAGGATTTGATTGAATCTGGTTCCATAGGTGAAGCCAGGGAAGAAGGACTTTTACGACTTGAAGGAAAAGACTATATCGTTAAAGATGGCGATGTCTGCTACTTCAGGTTTAATGTGTAGCCTGGCTAGAAATAGCAATGCTGTTTTAAATTAATATATACAATTATAACTAATCTTGATCAACAGACAGGCGGCGGGCCCTATCTTGGATGTGGGATGTATTTGTATTTTGTTATTTAGATAAGCATGATGTAAAATTATTTAAGGAGGTAAGGAGGGAAAATGAAAAAAGATAAGGATTTGAAGAAGGGTTCAAAGAAAAACCAGGAAATAAAAAGAGGTAAAAGCAGGGACAATAACAGGAATAATTTAATTGACAACAGGAAACTGATATATATAATACTTAGTCTTATTGTCTTAATAGGAATAATATATCTTGGAAGGGGAATTTTAATGGATCAGGAAAATGGAAATATCAATGAAAATCAACAGCAAAATATTGAAAACAATGCAGACGATGGTAATGCAGCAGATAATGCTGCTAATCCTATAGTAACAATAACTATGGAAAGCGGCGAAGAGATAAAGGCTGAACTCTATCCTGAAGTAGCACCAAACACTGTCAGGAATTTCATCTCACTGGTTGAACAGGATTTCTATGATGGGGTTATTTTTCACAGGGTTATACCAGGTTTTATGATTCAGGGTGGAGACCCTGACGGAACTGGCATGGGAGGGCCGGGGTACTCTATTCCAGGTGAATTCTCCATTAATGGATTTGACAACGAACTCAAACATAGTAGAGGGGTACTCTCCATGGCCCGCTCTCAGCATCCCGATTCTGCAGGATCACAGTTTTTCATCATGCATCAGGACTCACCACATCTTGATGGTCAATATGCAGCTTTCGGGAAAGTAGTAGATGGTATGGAGGTAGTTGATAGTATAGCAACTACGCCAACAGGTATGCAGGATAGACCCAGGGAAGAACAGGTAATGGAAGAGGTATCAGTAGAAACATTTGGTATAGATTATCCAGAGCCTGAGCGTATAGAAAGATGATGATGAGCAGATAGGTTTAGAGGGTCTGACAAAATGGGATTTAGGAAAATGAAAGAAAATGCAAAGAATAACTGCAGAGACTTGCAAAATGTAGTTGCATTATACTATAAAGAGTGCTATAATATAGAATGAATAAAATCCATGCTCTGTTGGAAACAGGGCCGTTTTAGTCCGAGTGGAGGGGGTGAAAGCAAATGGTACGACTTTATGAAACAACCTTTATCATTAAACCTGATGTTGAAGAAGGAGTTAAAGAAGAACTTCAGGAAAGAATCAAGGGTATTATCACTGATAATGGTGGAGAAATCGTTGAAGTGGATGTATGGGGAAGCAAGAAATTAGCTTATGAAATTAATGATTACCGTACAGGTTTCTATACAATGATCATCTTCAAGGGTGAATCTGAAGCGATAAATGAATTAGAACGTAATTATAAGATTATTGATGATATATTACGTTATCTGATAATCAGAAAAGACAGCTAAAAGATCTTAAAAAAGAGAAGATAGCTAGGTTTAGAAATGTCTATAGTTAGAAAAATTTGCAAAGAAAATTCGAGTTTTAAGTATAGTCAAATCCTATATCAGGATGGTGAGTAGGATGTTAAATCACATTATATTAATTGGGCGTCTAGTTAGAGACCCTGAGATGCGTTACACAAGTAATGGAACACCAGTTACAAATTTTACCCTTGCTGTTGAGCGTAATTATACCAATCAGCAGGGAGAGAGGGATGTTGACTTCATTGATATTGTGACATGGAGAAAACTGGCCGAGACCTGTGCCCATCATCTGGGTAAAGGTAGATTGGTAGCTGTAGATGGTTCCTTACAGATTAGAAAAAGTGAGAACAACGGAAGAACCTATATAAATCCAGAGGTAGTAGCCAGTACCGTACGTTTTCTGGACTGGCCGAGTGATGGAAATCAAAACAACCGCAGCAGTAGTGGATACAATAACAACAGTGCTAATAATCAGAATAATAATTACAGTAATCAGAACCAGAATAATAATAGTAATAACAACAACAATAGCAACACTAATCTGGATATAGATGAGGATTTCGATGTGCCATTTTAAAAGGGGGTATATAATCCATGGCAAGAGGTAGGAATAAATCCTGTTTTTTTTGTGCGAACAAGGAAAAAGAAATAGATTATAAAGATATCAGGACTTTACAACGCTTTGTAACCGATAGAGGCAAAATTGTTCCAAGGAGAATCACAGGAACATGCGCCAAACATCAACGTGCTATAACCAGGGAAATTAAAAGAGCAAGAGCAATTGCCCTGTTACCTTATGTAAAAGAATAATGAACAAGAAGGAGGCAAAGTGCTTACTTTAGCCTCCTTTCTTTATTTAAGAACTAATAATACAGAAGTGAATTATCCTTATTAACCAGTTTATCCAGGAGTGAACTAGGAGTTGATAAATAGAATGAATATAGAACTTGGGCGAGATTTGTTTAAAACAGTAGCTGTACTGGTCTTCTTATCGTTTTTATTTTTTATACCCCCATTAGGGATATTTGTGAATATTATATGGCCTATTCCAATAGTATATTTAATAATGAAGCAGGATATAAATCAATCACTAAAAGTAATTCTGTTAACTGCCCTGCTTAATACCCTGATACTTGGTGTTCTGCTGGGAATTAATTTTGGTATATTTATGGGATTTTATACAGTAGTCGGGTTCGGACTGGTCGGTTTTTTTCTCGGCTCAGGACTTAAAGAGAGATTTTCGCCGCGTAAAACCCTGATATTAACTATTATCGCCTTTCTTATTTCCAGTATAATAATTCTCGTTTCTATACCATATATGTTTGATATAAATTATCATCAATTTTTACAGGAATATCTGCAGGAAACATTCAGACTTTTTGAGGAAAGCCCTTTATCAGGTGAAATGGGTGCATTATTATCGCCAGAAATGATGATTACAGTTATTAAGACTTTGTATCCATCGTTTTTGCTTATTACTTCAATTGTTGCCGGAACACTTACCTATTATCTAAGTATCTGGTATCTGAAACGTAAAGAAATACCTATAGAATCATATAAACCTATAAAGAATTGGTCATTCCCACCATTAAAATTGTCGCTGGGTATTATTATTACAATGGCTCTGATTATAGTTTTCAAATATGGGCAGTCAGGTAAAGTGCAGGAAATACTGAGTATATTCAGCAGTAACATGTTAATTGTGTTAATGTTTCTGGTGTTCATACAGGGCTTTGCTGTTTGTATAAATTATCTGTCTCGTCTTAATTTTAATTCAATATTAATATATGTCTTATTCGCTTTTGTTTCGTTACTATTTTACCATCTGATAATAGTAATTGGATTGGTTGATCTCTGGTTTAATATAAGGAAGAATAAGACATGAAAACCTGATATTACTATTGCTATCAAAAATAAATTAAGATAAAATAATTAATAATGGAGGGTTTAGTTATGAAAGTAATCTTAAGAAAAGATGTGAAGAAATTAGGATCAAAAGGAGATGTTGTCAAGGTATCTGATGGATATGCCAGGAACTTTCTGATTCCCAAGGGAATGGCTGAAGAAGCTACCGAGGGACATTTGAATCAATTAAAACATAAAGAGAAGGTTCAGCAGAGGAAAGAAGCTGAAAAAATATCTGAAGCAGAAAAGATAGCAGAAAAACTTGAGAAAGAAAAGTTTGAAATCTCGGTTAAAGCCGGAGAAAATGGCCGTCTTTTTGGTTCTGTCACCACTAAAGATATTGCAGATACAGTTAATAAGGCTGGCTATAAGATTGACAAAAGAAAAATTGACCTCGATGAACACATAAAGTCACTTGGTGTACATAATATCAAAGTGAAGCTATATCAGGATGTTGAAGCAAACCTCAAAATACAGATTGTTGAGGCATAGTTTTTGCACAGAAAAACTAAGTTCAAGTAGGCTTGAAAATATTGATCATAGGCCTATTACTATGAGGGGATGAATTCAAATGAAGGCTTTCTGGAGCCGTTTCATAAAAAAAAGTGTAGGACATATATCAGAGAATATAAATGATGATATTGATTATAGGTGTCGTACTATCAAGGCATTGTATAAAAAGGTCAATAATATCTATGGTCATGAAAAGTTTATCCTCAGGGCTAATCGTGTCCATGTTCTGGAGATGATAGGTTCCGCCAGCCTTGAAAAAAGATTAACAGCCCTTGAAAGAATAGTATATGGTGACCCTGATATTGAAGTCACTAAGGTAAAAATGGATGAGAGAATCAAGAAACTGGAAAATAAAATTGCGGATCTCCTTGCTGAGAGGTCAGTAGAAAGAGATCTGGAAGAACAAATTGCTGTAAGAATGGAAAAAAGGCAGCAGGAGTATATAAAGGAAATCAAAAAAGAAATAGTCAGTGATAAAAAAACAGCTGATAATGCAAAGACTTTAAGAAAACTGGCTCAATTGGAAAAAATGGAGACCAGAAGCCTGAACAGAACAACACTGGATATGGTCAGGCCCCAGGGATTCAGTGAGATTATAGGGCAGGATACTGCTATTAAAGCACTTGTATCCAAGATTGCATCACCATATCCACAACATGTAATTCTCTATGGACCACCTGGTGTCGGTAAGACAACTGCTGCACGTCTTGCACTTGAAGAGGCCAGAACCAGGGCGAACACTCCCTTTTATGAAGATTCTAAATTCGTAGAAGTTGATGGTACTACACTGCGCTGGGATCCTCGTGAGGTTACCAATCCGCTGCTGGGGTCAGTCCATGATCCTATCTATCAGGGTGCCAGAAGAAATCTGGCAGATGAAGGTGTTCCCGAGCCAAAGACTGGACTGGTAACAGAGGCTCATGGTGGGGTATTATTTATCGATGAGATCGGCGAACTTGATCCCATGCTGCAGAACAAACTTTTGAAAGTCATGGAGGATAAAAGAATTATGTTTGAGTCCTCCTATTATGATGAAAACAATGAAAACATCCCACTATATATAAAAAAGCTATTTAAAGAAGGTGCTCCAGCAGATTTTATCATGATAGGAGCAACAACAAGGAGTCCAGAATCAATTAATCCAGCCTTTCGCTCAAGATGTGCCGAGGTCTTCTTTAACCCACTGAATAAAAAAGACATACAGGATATCGTTATAAGTGCAGTCAAAAAACTCAAAGTTCAGGTAGAGGAAAGCATACCTGAAGTAATAAGTGATTATACGATGGAGGGTAGAACAGCGATAAATCTGCTGCTGGATGCCTATAGTCTGGTACTTTATGAAAATGATTCACAGAAAGATGATACTCTGCTTATAAGTAAGGAAATCTTACGACAGGCTTTACAGAATAGAAGAATGACCCCTTATAACAAGATAGAGGTCAAGAAAAAAGCCCAGATAGGAAAAATATTTGGACTGGGGGTACGTGGATTTATAGGTTCCATAATAGAAATCGAAGCAGTTGCTTTTCCAGCGGAAAAGAAAGGAAAGGGTCGGATCCGATTCAACGAAACTGCTGGTAGTATGGCCAAAGACTCCCTCTTTAATGCTGCTGTAGTGGTCAGGCGAATTACTGGAAAGAACATGGCCGATTATGACCTCCATGTAAATATTGTTGGTGGGGGGAATGTTGATGGTCCGTCAGCGGGTATTGCGATGCTGCTGGCGATTATTAGCGCTATTGAGGAGATCCCACTAAGACAGGATATTGCTGTTACAGGTGAGGTTTCCATTCAGGGCATCGTTAAGCCTGTTGGAGGTATTCGCGAGAAGATCCATGCCGCAGAACAGGCAGGCATCAGGAAGGTCTTGATCCCGGGTGATAATAAAAATGACATAGGAGAAAAAGTGGAGCCTGTGATAAGTACAATTTCTACTGTAGATGAAGCTCTCAGGAAAGCGCTGCTAACTGAAAAGAAACTTACAATAGTAAAATGATATTATGAAAATATTAACAATACAATATATCGGAAGCATTTGAGAACAGGATTCCTTAAATTATATTAACTACTTAAAAAATGAGAATCCTGATGCTTACTACCTATGAAAAGAACCCCTGATGTCTGAGACAAGAGGGGTTCTTTTCTTACATATTTAGTTTATTGTTTGGATATTTATTTTTCCTGCTTTTAATTAAGACTCTTATTTCTAAGTATTAATCCTAAAATTTACATTAGTTAGAAATTAAAAAGTCTGTCAAAAGTCTTTCTTCATTAAACCTGGAAAAATAGTTTTCGCTGGCTCTTATCTTCTTTGCAACATAATCAAGGACATTGTCTTCTGATGCATGTTCCAGCAAAAATGAAATAACTTCCAAGTGTGACATAGATATCACCCTCCTTATTTTCTTATAATCTTATGGATTTTTTTAGATATTGTATAACATCATTAATTATACTTTATACAAAACAATATTGCAAGTCTTTATTTGTAAAATTTTTAGAAAATAAAGCTAATTGAATTATTTTTAAAGAACCTCAATGTAATTATAAAAAATAATTGTCACAATATGAATGTATTAGTACAATAATAAGTTAAAATGAAATAAAAATAGAACTTTGTAATAGAATAATGTCGAAATGTAATATTAATTATTAGTACAAAATCTTTTTGTACTAGTACAAATTAGTATTGTACATAATGTATTATACATAGCCCGGAAAATTTATATACTGATTTTTCCAAAAAAAACTATTGACAAATATAAAAGAGTTTATTATTATATAATTAACGTTAAGAACGTTTAATAAAAACTAAACGTATTAAACAAGCGTTGCCTGATTGTTTACTATTGGTATTTCGGCGATTGATATAGCAACTAAAGTCATTAGCCAACTAAAGTACTTAGTTGATTAATGTATCTAAAGTCTACTAAATTACTTAGTCAACTAAAGTATCCTGGACAATTAAAGGATTTTATCAATTAAAGAATCTTAGACAATGAATGCATCTAAGAGGACTAACTAAGTAAAAGACCCATAGCAGAGTCTATAATTAGAAGTGTGAAAGGAGGCGAGGGTAAATGGGTATAGATCATTTAATGGAAGTGAGTAGAAATATAATCCTGGAATCTTTCGGCGGTGCAGTTGGGTCCTATGGAATGAATGAAACCATCGGTCGAATATATGGATTACTATATATGGAAGATGAACCGATGAGTCTCAAAAAGATAGCAGACCAACTGGGTGTCAGTAAAGCTACTGTAAGTATTAATATTAGACTACTCCTGGAATTGAAAATGGTACAGAAGGTCTGGCAGAAAGGGAGCAGAAAGGATTATTATACAGCCGAACGAGATTTTGAAAAGATTACTCAGGAAATCATAAGAAATAAAGAAATGAAGCTGGCTGCTTTAATTAAAGATGCCATTTCAAGGGCAAGAGAAGGATATCAGGACATAATAGACTCAACAGATGATCAAGAAATTATTGATAAGGCCAGGTCAGGTATAGATAAGTTAGAAAAACTGACTTACTGGATAAATAAAGGGGAATCCTGGATGAAATTCTTCCTGGAAGCAAATATAGAGGAAGGCCCTTCAGCAGATATACAGGAGATAGAGGTAGAATGGAGTGACCAATAATGAGAGTGATAATATATACAGGGAAAGGTGGGGTAGGTAAAACCAGTGTAGCAGCAGCCACCGGGGTTAAGTTGTCCGACCGGGGGATGAAATCCCTGGTTGTCAGTACAGACCTGGCCCACAGTCTCAGCGATTCTTTCGATACGGAACTGAGTCATCAAGCTACAGAGATTTCAGAAAACCTTTACGCTATGGAACTCAACCCACAGACACAGTTGGAAAGTAAATGGGATTCCATCTATAATTACATGGTTGACTTTTTAAAAGTAGTTGGTTTAAAAGATGTTTTTGCCGAAGAATTGACTATGTTTCCCGGGATCGAGGAATTATTTAGCCTGATGGAGATACATGATCAGTATAATAACAGTGATTATGATGCTCTAGTACTTGATTTTCCGCCAACCGCCTCAACTATCAGGTTGTTGAGTTTCTTTGATATTGTGGGCTGGTATATGGAACGGTTTTTTAAGCTTAAAAGGAGAAGTGTAAAACTGGTCCGTACTTTTACTGATAGTATAATGGATATTCCCTTACCGGAAGATGATGTTTTCCTGGCATTTGAGGATATATACCAGCAAATGAAGGAGACAAAAGATATTCTGACAGACAGTGATATTACATCAGTGAGACTGGTAATGAATCCGGAAAATATGGTTGTTAATGAAAGCCAGCGCGCCTATACATATTTGAATCTATATGGTTTTAATGTTGACTCTGTGATTGTCAATAAGTTATTACCAGAGGGTTTATCAGGCGAATTCTATCAGAAAGTACTGAAACGACAGGTAAAAACTCTAAAGCGTATTGAAAGTATTTTTAATTCTCTGAGTATCTTTAAAGTTCATCAGTTGAGCGAAGAGTTGAAAGGGTTTGTTAATTTGAAAGAAATCTCCAGGGAATTATACAATGAAGATGATCCCCTGAATGTTTTCGTTAAAATACAGACTGTTGAGTTGGAGAAAGAAGGTAATCAATATATCTATAAACTTTACATGCCATTTATAAAAAAAGAGAAATTTAATATCTACCAGAAGGGTGGTGTTCTGATACTGAAAGTAGGTACATATAAACAAAAGTCATATCTACCACAGGTTTTAAGTAATAAAAGTATAGCTAGAGCAAGTTATCAGGATGATTATCTATATATCTATTTTGATGCCTAGCGAGCAATTTTTTCAGGAAGTCCTGTAACTAATCAAAATCAGGATACTTGTCCGGTTGTTACAGTACAAATGTCCTGATGCTAATTAATAAAAATATATGTTGATGCCGGAATTAGTCACACATTTAATTATGAAAATTTTTAAATTCACCGGCATTAAAAGGGAGGAAAAATTTATGTCTTTACTGGAACTTAAAGGTGTTGAAAAAATTTATCAGCAGGGAAAGATTGATGTAAGGGCTTTAAGGGGTGTAGATCTAACAGTAGAAAAAGGTGAATTTACAACAGTGTTTGGACCATCGGGTTCTGGAAAAACAACCCTTTTAAATATGATCGGTTGTCTGGATAAACCTACAAGTGGAGAGATAATTTTTGATGGTTCAGAACTGACAGATCTGAGCAAAAAAGAACTTGCCATGATCAGAAGGTATAATGTAGGGTTTATCTTTCAGAGTTATAATCTTATACCAGTTCTATCAGCATATGAGAATGTGGAGTTTGCTATCAGGCTGACAGATGTTAATGAAAAAGAAATGCATGAAAAGGTTATGGATATACTTGAGGCTGTTGGACTGGGAGATATGATAAATCGAAGGCCAAATGAATTATCAGGAGGCCAAAAACAGCGTGTAGCAATAGCTCGTGCCCTGGTAAAAGAGCCCAAGTTGATACTCGCTGATGAACCAACAGCTAACCTTGATTCAAAGACGAGTGATGAAGTCCTGGAGATAATGGTCAAGATGAATGAAACCCATGATACTACATTCATATTCTCAACACATGACCCTCAGGTAATGGAGTATGCCAATAGATTGATTGAAATAAAGGATGGAAAGATTACGAAAGATAAAAAAGGGGAGGATGTAGGTGTTCATAATTAAACTTGGAATAAGAAATCTTTTTAGACATAAAAAGAGAACAATTATTACATCTATACTTATATCTCTTGCAATCCTTATCTATCTGACAGTCAATTCACTGATGGGAGGCCTGACAGAATTATCTTACAACAATATTATAGATCTTGAGTCAGGGCATTTTCAGATAACAAAACCAGCTTACTGGGAAGAGCGGGAAGAACTCTCCCTGGAAAACCTGATGACAGTATCAAGTGAATTAAGGAGTGAGATAAAGGACATAGAAAACTTTCAGGCAATGGCAGAGCAACTAAAATTCTCTGCACGCTTAAATAATGGTATTGATGAATTGCCTATTACAACTGTGGGTATAGAAGTTGAACAGCATAAAGAGGTATTTACCACCGGGAATTACTTTATTGAAGGTGATTTCTTTAAATCAGGTGAACGAAAAGCAGTTCTCGGACAGAGCCTGGCTGAATTGATGGGACTTTCTATGGGTGACAATATTACCCTCGTTACCAGAACACAGGATGGTACATTCAATACAATCGATCTGGATATATCGGGTTTACTAAAAACCCCAAATCCGACTATTAATGATAGTACTGTTTATTTACCCCTGGAGATAGCTCAGAATTCACTGAATAGTGAAGGCCAGATAAGTCAGATTGTAGTACGTCTGGAAGGTAATAAAGACCAGGCGCTTACTATAGAATCAGATCTGAATCAGAAGCTCAACAGTATGGATTATAATTTACAGGCATATACCTGGCGGGAATCTGCCAGTACAATAGTCGCCATGTCAGAGGCTCAGACAGTTGAGACCACAACAGTACTGGCGATCATCCTCTTGATTGCATCTGTTGGTATCATAAATACAACTATCCTGTCAGGACTGGAACGCATGGAAGAAATTGGTATGATGAAAGCACTTGGTATGAGAGAACGTGAAATAATCGGTGCTTTTATGGTAGAAGCTGCCGGGATAGGTGTTATCGGCGGTCTGATTGGCTGGATATTGAGTTTTGGCGGAGTTTATTACCTGGCAGAAGTGGGTATAGCCTTCAGTCAGTTAGCAGGTGAGGAGATGTCCTTTGGTATGCCTATACTGGATAAGATTTATGGAACATGGGATTTATCTTCATTTATCTTTATATTTATTTTTGGTGTGGTAGTAGCAGTACTGGCAAGTATTTTGCCTGCGCGCTGGGCGGCCAGAAAAGACCCTATTAAAGCTATATATCATAAAAAGTAAAGTTGAAAAGTAGTGTTATAAAAACAGGTTAAAAGAGAAGGGTTAAACTGGTCATCTTAAATAAGTATCCGAAGATTGAATTGAGGAGGCAGGAACAATGAAATTTTTGTGGAGTATTGCAGGTAAAAATATGTTCAGGAATAAATTGCGTACAATTGTATCAATTATTGCTATTGCCATTTCAGTTGCTGTAGTAATCTTTACCCGCGGTATGATTGAGGGTTTTATCGGAAATAGTTTTTCACTTTATATAAAATATGATACAGGGCATATTAAGATAGTTAATGAGGAATACAGACAGAAAGAACGTCTTCTATCACTGGCATATCCGGTTGATGGGTTCAATAATGAAGGTGTTGGTCCTATGATTGATGAGCTTGAACAACTTGAAGGTATTGAGATGGCTGTACCCAGGATTAAGTTTGGAGCCATGGCCAGTGTTAATGACGATATGGTAACAATGCTGGGATGGGGTGTAGATCCCGAAAAAGAAGAACAATTTACAGATATAAGTGATAAGATAATTAGCGGAGATATGATCAGTTCTGGAGAAATGGAAATACTGGTCGGTCAGGGACTGCTTGATAAGCTGCGAGCAGAGGTTGGAGATAAGGTTACTCTGGTCTACAATACATCTTTTAATTCCTTTAAAGGGGCTACCTTCAGGATTTCCGGGGTAATAGAGAGTGAACTGCCCATGTTAAGCAATAGGGTTTTCTATTTACCGCTTGATACAGCACAGCGAATATTAATAATGGAAGGACAAGCAACAGAACTCCTTTTGGTTACCCCGGATGCCAGTCAGGCTGCACAATATTACCCTGATGTAGAACAACTTTTTGACAACAAAGGTGCTCTTGATGGGTATTCGATTACAAGCTGGAATAATGCTAATGCCATGATAGAGTATCTACAGGTAGGTATTAAGATTTATGACTATATCTATGTCTTTCTGATACTGTTGTCAAGTATTGTTGTGATCAATACCATGATCATGATTGTTAAGGAAAGAACTCAGGAGATAGGCATGATGACTGCCCTTGGACTGAAGAGCAGTGAGATATTAAGGTTATTCGTTATAGAAGGAACTATAATGGGGATAATAGGGAGTTTTCTTGGCTCAATACTTGGTGGGATTATACTTAAGATCAGTTCCATTTATGGACTCAGTTATGGAAAGGAAGCATTTGAAGCCATGGGTGAAGACTTGATGATGAACCCGGTAATTTATCCGGCTTTCTCCTATGAACATGTTATTTTCGGGTTTATACTGGGTATCATAATCACATCGCTGGCCTGTATTTATCCGGCCAGTAAAGCAGCCAGCATGGAACCCACTGAAGCCCTCAGGGATATTTAGCACAATGGAAAATTTTGCAATACAAATACTCTGTTAAGTGGAATATAATTGAGAGTAGAGATAGGAAAAGGTTTAATATTTAAAAAAGGTATAGTTAAAAAGGTTAGTGAAAAAGCTTGATTAAAAAAGAAAGGGGATTAAGAAAATGAATAAAATTCATAAGAAAAGTAAGTCAGTAGAAGATAGATCTTTACGTTCGAAAAACACCAAATATTTAGGATTGCTTACTCTAATATTAATGTTCGCCATTTCTTCGATGGCTTTTGCCATCACTGCAGACGAAATAATTAATAAGGTTGAAGACAATGAATATTACACATCTGCACGCATGGAAGCAGATATGATTATCAAAAATGGCGGCAGAGAAATGACTAAAACAATGGTCTCGATAAGTGACGGTGAAGATGCCCTGGTCAGCTTTACTAACCCCATGGACCGCGGTACAAAGTATCTGAAGAGGGATGATGAATTGTATATGTTCTTCCCTGATGCAGAGGATATTGTTCATATCTCAGGTCACATGTTGAACAAATCCATGATGGGAAGTGACTTTTCCTATAAAGATATGATGGAAGCCGATAAACTTACAGACCTGTACGATTTTGAAATAATAGACGAGGAAGAACACCAGGGAAGGCCCTGTTATGTGATTGAGGGAGTCAAGATAGAAGGCAAGGAAGATGTTCAGTATTACCGTCGTAAAATGTGGATAGATAAAGAGAGATTTGTTGGTCTGAAAGAAGAGCTTTATGCTCAGAGTGGAAAATTACTTAAGGTAGGAATAGTTGAAGAGGTTGAACAAATCGAAGGTACTGACAGGTGGTTTGCCATGAAATCTGTTATGGAAGACCAATTGCGTCGGAACACAAGTACAACATTTATTATCATTGAAATAGAGTTTGATCCGGAAATACCTGAGGGTACATTTACCCTTGAAAACTTACAATCATAGTAGTCCAGGGGTTGTATAGTTAGACTATACAGGTATAGTGACAAAACCTATCATATAGTCTGCGAAGAGGTGAAAAATAAAAAGACAATAATAGTAGGGCAAACGTATTGCGAGATAATTGAAAGAAGAGGAGGTATATAATGGAAGTATTGAAAGAAAAATATAAAGATAGATGTCAGGATAGATATGTGCTGATCATTCTACTGGTCATATCAATGTCGTTGCTGCTGCTCCTGTCATCTGCAGCAGAGGCAGAGGTGACTATCGGGGGAAAGGTCAAAGCAACGTTAACAGGCATTATTGCCGAGGAAGATGGAAGTGATAGTCAGTTAAGTGAAAGTCTGGATCTGGAATTATTTATTCCTCCAGTGGGAGATACAGATGTCAAAGTACAATTTGTGATCAACAATCCGGAGACCAGGACTATGAGTGGTTCAAGTGGTAGATTTGACTTTAAAAAGCTATATTTGAAACATAAATTCAGTGACTTTTATCTGACAGTAGGAAGGCAACCGATATCCTGGTCCTTTGGTTCACTGCTAAATCCAGTAGATTTCAGTCTGGGGGCAGTTGCCCTGGAACAGGAAAGTATGGGAAAATACCAGGATGCTGTAGAATTATATTATCCATTTAACTGGAATTCCAGTCTGGAAGTAATCGCTGCTGACACACGATATGGAGATGACTTTAAGTGGGCTTTAAGGGGTAGAACAGGGATCAGTGGATATGACATTACACTTAACTATATTAAGGAATCGGCCAGTGCTAATCCCATTTCTGGAATCTTACCCATCGGTGGATTGATAGGAAGAGGTCCAGATGGTCAGGGTGTTTCACTGGATCGATATGGTCTTACAGCCAAGGGTGATCTTGGTCCGATAGGTGCTTATACCGCTGTAGGATATTATGATATGGAAGGTGGAGGAGACCCATCATACGCCTATCTACTCGGTGGAGATTATAGTTTTACTTATGATTATAATAAGAAGATAACCATGCAACTGGAATACCTGGGTTTACAGGATGATGCGATGATTAAGCAACTGGAAAGTGTAAGTGGTGAAGATATTGGTCGGAGTTTGGATCTTATGATGGGATATGTGAATTATCCTATTGACGACTTCTCATCAATCGGTCTTATTGCAGTGGCCAGTCTCGATGATGGTAGTACAGTTCTGATGCCGGTATATGAGAATCAACTTCCCGGGAATATTAAATTATCATTGCGTACCAGTATTTTCACAGGAGATGAGTGGGAAATGCTTTCTTCCCAGGGCATTAATGCAGGATATGAACTGTCATTAAGTTATACATTTTAAGTCTGGTTATTTTAAAGTGAATAAAATAAATAATAAAAATCACATGAGATTCCTGCCGGGAAACACATGTGATTTTTTCTTATTCAGGGAAATAATACTAGACTTATGGAAATAAATGTTGCAGTATAAACCAGTACTTTAGTATTCATATATTCACATTCTTTTATTGAAATTAAATACTTCTGGCTACTCTTCAGAATAGTTAGAGAAATACCACCAATTATTTTGATGTGGCGATGCTCGTGTTAAAATATTAAACTACTGTAAGAGAAGTTCGTAACACGATTGTAAAATTTGTGGTACTATTATATATTTCATCTAATTGATTAATATCTTTCTTTGATAATAAAAATTCAAGGAGAAAGGGTAGAATAACCTTGAAAGGATTAAAAATATATAAGAATACATGGTATAATATACCTGTAATTAGCTTGCAAAGAGACTTAGATATAACTATTATTAGATTGCAAAGAGGTAGAGATATACCGGTTAAATATATCAAGGAATAAGAAATATATGCGATGTATTATATATGAATCTGAATCAAAGAGGAGAGGATTAATTTGAAAAGGCAAAAAAACATTCTAATTGTAATTATTGTCTTTATTGTTTTTCTACAGATATCTTGCTTTATTAAGGCAGATCAAATTGAGATAGATATTAAAATAGATAAAGAAGGAACTAGATATATTTACACAAATCTTTTCACTCATCACTGGAATTACAATCCTGAACACAATAATGATCAGGAACTGATCGGCCTGGAATATTATTTTCACAATGATGAATTTGGCGGCATTGCATATTTCAAGAATTCTTTTCACCAGCCCTGCTATAGTATATATCTTGGGAAATACTTCAGGATATATGATGGCAATGCCTATATAATACAGGAAAGCAAT
>JBKGXW010000035.1:0-21396 GCA_046546395.1 Halanaerobiales bacterium | reverse complement strand
TATCAACTGGCTGGTAATTAAAAAATCATAAGATAATAGTAGTTACACTATTTATAGAAGCCATCATCACAGTAATTTATTTAAGAGGAGAGGAATAACATGAAACATTTTAAATCATTAATTCGTTTTATCAAACCATACCGTAGATTACTTATTCTTGCAACAATCAGTATGTTTGTAGCAACTGGAATGAATCTGGCAGGACCCTGGGTAATCCGCAATTTTCTGGCTACTATTACTGATGGAGTAAATGGTGAGGCAAGTATACGTCAGATTAATATTCTTGCCATAATAGTTATCCTGGTCTATATTGTTCGTGCTATTGCCCAATATGGTCAGGACTTTATATCTCATCTTGCTGCCTGGAAAGCACTTGAAGATATTAGACAGTACTTATATGACTTTATACAGGACCTATCCTTGAAGTTTTTCCAGGATAAACAGACAGGGGAACTGATGTCCAGGGTAATAAATGATACCCGTAATTTTGAAATACTCCTGGCACATGCTATACCAACGATTGTGGTTAATGTCTGTATGCTGATAGGTGTGACAGCTATATTATTATCGATGAGTGTACGTTTGACCCTTTATACATTAATTCCGATACCATTTCTGATACTGATAGTACTTAAGTTTAATAAACTATCTCGTCCTCGTTTTAAGGTTGTCCAGAAGGAGATAGCCGATATTAATTCGATTTTACAGGATAATTTCACCGGGATTAAAGAAATTAAGGCATTTACTCAGGAAGAGAATACCAGTAAGAACACCAGAAAAAGGATAAGCGCACATACAAAAGCTATACTGAACGCCTTAAGAATTAGTAATGGATATCATCCTATTATACAATTCATATCCAGTATCGGAACAGTGATTGTTATATTTTTTGGAGGAAGGTTCGCGTTGAATGGAGAATTGCCAATGGCCGATGTGGTGGCATTTTTTCTTTATCTAAATATGTTCTATCAACCGATTATCGCATTAGGCCAGATTAATGAAGGTATACAACAGGCCCTGGCCAGTGGTGAGAGGGTTGCAGAACTACTATCTATTGAATCAGATGTTGTTGAAGCAGAGGATGCTATTGAAGTAGACAAGTTTAATGGTGATATAGAGTTTGATAGTGTAGATTTTAGATATGTAGAAGATATTCCTATTATCAAGGGAATTAGTTTCAAAGCAGAGGCCGGTGAGATGGTTGCATTGGTAGGTCCTACTGGTGTTGGTAAGACAACTATAGCTCACCTGGTACCCAGATTTTATGATGCAAAATCTGGAATAGTTAAAATAGATGGTATTGATATCAGGAAATATAAGATTCATAGTTTGAGGAAGAATATCAGTATTGTCTCCCAGGATGTGTTTTTGTTTAATGGAACTGTTAAAGACAATATACTTTATGGACGTCCTGATGCCAGTGAAGATGAGATAATAGAGGCATCCAAAGCAGCAAATGCACATGAATTTATCATGGAATTAGAAAATGCCTATGAAACCCAGGTTGGTGAGAGGGGAGTGAAGCTATCTGGTGGTCAGAAACAGCGTATTTCTATCGCAAGGGCTGTCCTCAAGGATGCGCCGATTCTTATTCTTGATGAGGCAACATCAGCTGTAGATACACATACAGAGGTATTGATACAGGAAGCTCTGAAGAACCTGATGAAGAATAAGACAACCATTGTTATTGCTCACCGTCTTTCAACTATCCAGGAAGCAGATCAAATTTTGGTTCTAAAAGAAGGGAAGATAGTTGAAAAGGGTGGACATGAGGAATTGTTAAAAGCTGGCGGGGTATATTCTGAACTATGTGAAGCCCAGATGGGCGGTATGTTACTTGATGAAGACTAGTTAACATCTTATTAAAATGATGGACCTTGTAGTGATAAATAAGTAATTACTACTAGATAAGTCAAAATAAATAATAATAAAGTAAAATTAATTGTGAGCTTTATATGGAAATGATTTTACATTTATTATATAATAGTAAAAAATCGTAATAGAGGCTATATAATAACTATGTAATGTATAATCTCTGAAATATAATATTAGACACTTAATATTGGCAACTTTATATCAGGTTTACTCACTCATTAAATTTAAAATATTAGACATTAGATATGTTTTTGAATGACTAAGAAATAATAGAAGGAGAGGATTTGAGTAGATGAAATATATTAGTACTCGTGGGAATTATAAGAAAGTAGATTCAGCGGAGGCTATTAGGACAGGTATGGTGCCCAGTGGAGGTCTTTTTGTTCCTGAAACTATTCCTGCTTTAAGTATAGAAGAAATTAAAGATTATAAGGATAAGGATTATCAGGAAATTGCCCTGGATATATTAAAAAGATTTCTTGTGGATTACAGTAAAGAGGAGTTAAAAGAGTCAATTGAAACTGCCTATAATAAAGCTAACTTCCCTGTTGAGGAAGTAGCACCACTGGTGAAACTAAATGATGATTTTTACATACTGGAACTCTGGCATGGACCAACTGCAGCTTTTAAAGATATGGCATTACAGCTAATGCCTCGTTTGCTGCAGCAGGCTATCAAAAAGCTGGAAACAGATAGTAAGTTTGTTATACTGGTAGCCACATCCGGTGATACAGGAAAGGCTGCGCTGGAGGGTTTTAAAAACCTGGAAGGGATCGAAATAATAGTATTTTATCCAGCAGAGGGTGTTAGTAAGATCCAGGAAGTACAGATGACTACTACCGGCGGCAGCAATACCCATGTAGTAGCTGTAGAAGGTAATTTTGACGATTGTCAGACAGCCGTTAAGTCTGTCTTTGGTGATAAAGAATTCAATCATATTGTGAATCAAAAATCCTATCAATTTTCATCAGCAAATTCTATTAATTGGGGTCGTCTGGTACCTCAGATAGTCTATTATTTTTCAACTTATGCCTATTTATTAAGAAATAAGGCGATTAAAGCTGGGGATAAAATAAATATTTCTGTTCCGACAGGAAACTTTGGAAATATTCTGGCGGCCTACTATGCCTATAGAATGGGGTTGCCTGTTAACCAGTTTATCTGTGCTTCAAATGATAATAAAGTCCTGGCAGATTTTCTGAATACAGGTGTATATGATGCCAACCGTGATTTCATGAGGACTATAAGTCCATCCATGGATATACTTATTTCTTCTAATCTTGAACGTTTTCTCTTTGAAATTACAGGTCATGATTCAAGCAGGATTAATAAATGGTATCAGGATTTAAAGGATAATAATAGATTTGAGATAGATAAAGAAACACTGAAGAAAATTCAAAGTCTATTTACAGGTGGTTTTTCTACAGAGAAAGAGGCACGTATTGCAATTACATATGCTTACAAGGGATATAATTATGTTGTTGATCCCCATACAGCAGTTGGTATAGATGTTTGTATTAAGAATTTCAATAATAACGATGATAATATGCTTACGGTTGTTGATTCTACTGCCAATCCATACAAATTTTCTGAAGCCGTACTGGAAGCAATAACAGGTAAGCTTGATACAGATAATGAATACGAAAATCTAAAAAAATTACATAAAATAACTGGAATGGAAATACACCGAGGTTTAAAGGAACTGGACAAGAAAGAGATAAAGCATAAGAGAAACTGTATTAGCAATGAAATAAGAGAAGAGATACTGGATATATTAGGGATATAAAATATAAAGAAATAAAATATATAGATTATAAAAAACAAAAAGAAAATTAGTAGACATTAATATCCTGTGAGTGCATTTTTTAGTGTACCTGCAGGATATTTTGTCTTTTATAATACATAAAGAATAATCTTTAAAAATGTTCCAATATATATTTGTGAAATATTTAGCAGATATTACTTGACATATGGAATAATAAATAGTAAACTAGCAGTAAATAGTTAGACAAATGTCTAATTATCATAAGGATGTGACAGAAGTGATAAAATTGAGTGAAGTGACCAAAATTTATGATGATGAAAAAAAAGCTGTTGATAACCTCAGTATGGAGATAGAAAAGGGGGAGATATTTGGTTTCCTCGGCCCGAATGGAGCCGGTAAGACTACTACCTTACGAATGATTACCGGAATACTTGCCCCAACTGATGGTGAAATAACTGTTAATGGTTATAACATAAGAAAAGAACCATTAAAGGCCAAAATGAGTTTTACATATGTACCAGATCACCCTGATATTTTCAATTCGATTACGGGGATAGATTACCTGAATTTTATTGCTGATATATATGGGGTATCAGTTAAGGATCGGAAAAGCCGTATTGAAAGACTAACTGGAGAATTTGAGATATTTGATGACTTAGGCAAGGTGGTCAATTCCTATTCACATGGTATGAAGCAGAAACTGTTAATTTCTGGGGCATTATTACCTGATCCTGAAATTTTCATACTGGATGAACCCCTGGGGGGTTTAGATCCAAAATCAGCAAAGAGATTAAAAGATATGATGAAAGAACACTGTGGAAATGGCGGAACTGTGTTATTCTCCTCCCATATCCTTGAGGTTGTTGAGAATCTCTGTGACCGGGTAGGAATTATCAAGAATGGAAAATTGATTGCCTGTGATACCCTGGGTAATATTAAAACAAACCCTGATAGTACACTGGAAGATGTCTTTATGGAGCTGACAGATAATGAATAAATTCTTATCACTAACAAAAATACAGGTAAAGGATTTCGTTGGTAAATCTACTGCCAGTATGGGGGTTGAGAATAAAATACTTGCGAGATTATTGATGCTACTTCTTGCTGCGATATTTGCGGTACCTGCGGGTGTACTATCAGTATCGGTCTATAAAGCCCTTGAAGCTATAAATCAGCCAGAATTGCTAATAACAATATTATATATAAATGCAGTATTGTTTATGTTCGTTTTCGGGATTCCCTTTATTATTTCTGTCTTCTTTTTCTCCAGAGATGCAAAATTCTTATCTACTCTTCCGGTCAGAGAGGATGACCTTATTTTATCGAAGCTAGCAACAGTATATCTTTATCTTGTCCTGTTTAGTACTTTAATAATGGGTCCTGGATTGATAGTATATTTGATTAACACTGGTCTCAGTGTTTTTCTGATTATAATGACCCTTATTGCTCTGATCTGGGCACCAGTGTTACCATTATTAATATCATCAATTGTTGTACTACCTTTCGGAAATCTTTTCAGCAATAGTAGCAGGAGAAAGATGTTTATACTTATTCTCAATATTTTGATGTTGGTAGCTATTATAGCTGTCCAATTGTTTTTTGGCAGGTTTATGGAGAACCCGGAACAGATTCAGCAGATTCTCTTGAGTGGGAATTTCCTTGAATTACTTGGGATGCGCTTTCCGCCAAGCATCTGGTTGACAAGAATGTTCCTGGGGTCACTTAAAGATACAACATTGTTCATTGGTCTAAACATTGTTCTCTTTTTTGTTCTCAGAGTGCTGGCCAGAATGTTTTTTCGTAAGTCTTTACTTGCCTATGCTCAGGAAGGTGGTATCAGTATTGGTGATATATATTACAGAAAGAGAAGCAGGTCCTGGCAGTTGATGAAAAGGAATATAATGATAATAGTGAAAGAGCCAATGTTTCTGATGAATATTGGTCTTTCTATGATATTACCAGTTATAATGGCTGCCATGATGATGTTTACTGGTGAATTCTCTTTGACTATGCTGAACTCATCCCAGGTTGAACCATATTTATTATTGGTTATCTGTGGAGTTATGGCATCTCCTTCCATTATCGGGAATGCCTCATCAACAGCAATAACCAGGGAAGGACAGTCATTCTGGGAAACACGGGTATTACCTATCAGTGCTGCTGAGAATATCAAATATCGTGTGATGACAACAATAATTCTTAATTTTGCCGGCGCATTATTGTTATTGCTTATATTACTGTTTGTTTTACCGATAACACTTAAATTACTGGCATTAGCTGTATTATTTTGTGTATCATTAACACTTTTTTTGTCCAATGCGGATATAATCATCAATATCTACAGGCCGCTTTTAAATTGGACCAATCCTACAGCAGCCATCAAGAATAATTTGAATGTTACTTTGTCATTATTGATTAGAGCTGTTATAGCGGGACTGGTATTTTTGCTTTATTTAGCTGCACCCGGGCTCTTTGCCAATTATGAATTGCTGATATTGCTTGGAAGTATAGTTTTCCTGGGATTATATTTCATAGCACGTTCATTTGTCTATTCAAGGGGTGCAGAAAGGTTTAACAGGATATCTATTTAAATTTATAACCGCAAAAAATTGTTCGGCAGCAGAAGATGATTTAGTTTCGTTATAAGGATTATGAATTCACGCCAGCTTTGATTGCCTGGGAGTGAATCATAATGTATTTGAAATATATGAAATTGAATATTAAAGGTAAAAGGATTCTTAAATCAAATTCTAAAGAAAAGGTAGTGGCACCGTGCCTCTACCTTTTATCTATCTTGTTATTTATATATTCATTTATCTTATTATAAATCTTCTCTGTCTCTACAGACTGGTTCATACTTTGATATATTTTTTCTAGAAAATTTTTTTCCTTCAGCAATATCAGACTTTCAACAAAATTCAGGTCATATACCCAGCCAAGCTGAATTAGCTTGAAATCATCAACAGTCTGTAAGCTGGAGTAAAGAACAGGTTTCCCATCCAGAACTCGGTGATATATCTCTGGAGTAATACCATTTTTACTGGAAAGATCCAGGTTTATCTTTTCATTATTATTTCCATTATGATATCTCCGGGCAAAAATACTCCAGATATCAAGTTTATCCGCATCACGGATCAATCGTGAAAAGAGTAGGGCCTGTCCAGTAGTACTTTCAGGTATATTAAGTTTGTTGTGATTATGTATTGCCTGGTAGATTATATGTTTTTTTTCAGCACTCAGATCTTCCAGTAATTTATATTCTTTTAGTAATTTCACAGACAGTTCTCCATGGTTTAAAGAGTCACTATCTGAGAAAGTCTTATATCTTTTAAATTGTTCAAATCTACCCAGATCATGAAAAAGGCCAATAATATTAGCAATTTCTAAATCTTCATCGGAGAGCCCGATGTCTTTCGCAAGTCTATTTGAATTCTTATAGACACGATAGCTGTGCTTATATTTTAAATCTATTTCTTCTCTATCTTCTTGGTTTTGATAAAATTCCTTTACATACCCTTCAAACCATTCTTTGAGTTCTTCAAAAATATGTGTCTCTTTTAGTTTATTTTTATTATATTGCTTCATAGTAAGTATCCTTTCCTTTTGTAGTTATATTTTGTTCTGCTCAGTTAGTATTTTTGCGTTTGATCTCCTTTTTTAAACAATTGTCTAGATATATGAACAGTGAATCATACTGTACAACTATTACTATTTTACTGATTCTTTGTTGTTAATGCAAATGTGCTTTCTTCTCAAGGAATTTAGTAGTAAATGGAGAAGTATAATATTAGTGAATTTTATATGAAATAATAAGAATTTTTAGGAGATATTAGATATAATAATGGTTATTCCCTGATTTCTGAAAGGAGGGGATTCACTATTAATCAGAAATACATCAACCAGGTCAATATGGCTATTAATTTCATACTCGATCATCTGGAAGAGGACCTTACTGTAAAAAGTGTCGCAGAGCACTGTTGTTTTTCCAAATACTATTTCAATAGGCTTTTTAAAGCCGTGACAGGTGAAAGTGTATATTCTTTTATTAAGAGATTGAGAATAGAAAGATCTGCTTTTTATCTAAAAGTTAATCCAGGTATGAGTATAACTGATGTAGCCGTGAGATATAATCTATCTTCATCAAATTACAGTACAGCCTTCAAAGAATACATTGGCATATCACCTTCAAAATACAGAAAAATAATTGAAAAAGGTATCTCAGAATTGTAAATGGATATAATATGATTGCCGCTTTCTTTTTTACTAGTATAGGTTCAGCCAGGGAGTCAGCGATAATTTCTGGAATGAGGGGATTAGTCTTACTTTCATTAAGTATAATCATATTACCTATATTTTTTAAGGAGATTGGTATCTGGATAGCAGTACCTTTTACAGAAATAGTTACTTTTCTGATAGCCTTTAAATTGATAAGTGCCAGAAAGCAAAAACAATATAGTTTAGATTATCTACAGGAGTCTTAAATTGTGGTCATAAATTGAAGTCATAGTTTGAAAAAACCTTTTGTCGCTTTTATGACTTAGCATAGCGAAGAGTATGATACTTAAATGACAGAAGGATAAGAGATGTCGACTTAATCGACATATGCTCTTATCCTTTATTTTTTTGGCATGGTCTTTTTTTTTTACTTTATAAAGGAAATCTTAATTATAGCTAAAGATAATAATGAATATTTCTTTATCCTGACACCATACTGCGGCATTCTGCTGCACACTGCTTACATATCTGGGCACAGGTCTGACAGTGATTGTCTTTAAACATCTCACATTCAGCAGCACAGGCATCACAGATTTCAGCACAAACTTGACATATTTTATTAGCGAATTTACTATTACCTGCCATATATTTTGCTGAGATAGAACATATTTCTATACAATCTTTCAGGTGCTCCATGCATGATACCCTTTTATCTACATCGGGTTCATGTAAACATGCATCAAGACAGAATTCACATTCCACCATACATTTGTTACAGATGTCAATACACTTCTGGTATCTGTCCATATGTGTCTGCATTCCAGTAGTTATTTTAATCATCCTCTCAGTTTATTATTGTTTTGTCTTAATATTAATAATAGTATTTGTATATTATATATATTTTATTATAGTTCCGAGAGGAAGTTAAGATACTCAAGGTCTAAAACCATCAGCTACTGTTTTGATTATCATAATAATCTTTCCAAGAAGAATAAATAAGATTCCAGCAATAAAGCTCCCAACAACTCCAAACCATGATAATAAGCCTTTTAAAAACGAAGAATCAACTTTTACTATATAGATACCTAGAGCAAATCCGCCAATACATAATATACAACCGATAATTATAAAAATAACTCCCCACATAGTGCTTCTTTCCCCTTTCGCCTTGATTGTCCGAGCATACAGACTGAGATCTAAACCAGTTGCATTTTGTATATAGTATTATTATACCATAAAATGTTAAAAAATAATTATGTGATTATTTGTCATTGGTTTTTATTAATTTGCAAATAAATTCTCTATAAAGATAATTGACATAAAATTTACTAAAATTTAACATAGGAGGGAAGGATATAAGTGATGAATACAGAATATATTCAGTAGTTGAAAAAAATAATGTAAAAATTAAGGGCGTTTTTCTTGAAAAAAAGATGGTCTATAATTTTTTGTGTTTTTTTCATTTTAGTGATGGTATCTTACTATGTAATGATAGACAGTACGTTAAGGATGGGGGTACACTTTCATAAATAGCAATATTGTTTGATGTTACTGTAAGTGAGATTGTTTATGCAAAAGATACTCAGGATGGAGACTGGATATTGGCCGGTTAAAAGTTAAATATACCTGTAGAATAACTAAACATATTTTGACCTACTTATGATAAAGAAAACAGCAAAGAGGCCTGTCTATTTTTACTATCAAACAGGCCTCCTTTTGATCTATAGGTAGCTAAGAGCACAGAAAAAAATAACTTTTTTTATGAGCATAAAAGCTTTAATTAGTTGAATTTACATAGATATAAACTGTATCTTTATTCACATCTTTTTTTACTTCAGTGACCTCAAATTTTCTGGTTTTATAACTACTTCCTTCCAGAGTTATTTTTTCTCCAATACCGGGCAAATCTTTATCATCATGTAATTCTGCTATTTTGGGAAAACCCATTTGATTTAATAATATTTCTCTCGTCATAGGAAGACCTCCTTATTTCTTATTGTCAGGGATAAATATGTCCCTGTTTTGATTTTATTGTCAAAAGTGAATTTGAATTTTTATATTTAATAGTATGTCGCAAAATAATAAAAATATAGCCTTCTGCCTTTGAAATTGATATTTGTCTAATCATTAAAATGGATGTATGGATATATCTTACAAAAACCCCAGTACAGATAGTAATGGCAGGTCCGATAATTATTGCTGTAATAACCCCCGGTAATTTCAGGAACAATACTAAAGATATTATTTCAACAAAGAAAACTGATATATTAGCAAGAGTAGCAATTGTTATCCATGATAAGTAAATACTGAATGGTAAATGGACCAGGAGTTTTTCTTTCAGGTCTATTTTTTTGCGTGTTTTATCACTGACAGATAATGTATAAAAAAGCTATCAAAATCCATTATAATAAAAAAATAACAAATGTTTCTTTTGTGTTTAGTCTATCGCTTCGTATATAATATCATATGTAATTATATTAATTTATAAACTAGAAATGGGTTTCTATCTTTATCAGCTAATAATCTATCAAAGTAAATATGTAAGCTAGTCTGATAACAGAAATGATGAATTTGAAACTACAAAACTAGAAATTACTAGAGGAGGGTATTAATTTGAACAAAAGGATATTTTATGTATTACTTACGTTTGTCATTATAATAAGTATTAGTAATGTTGGTATGGCATCTACAAATTTGGATTATAACGAATCTTCAAAAGGGATTGAAATATTAGCTGGTAACAGTATAAATAAAGAAGCAGATCTAATATTCAACAGAGATGAGGTAGTGAATATTTCAAGGGAAAAGGCTGGTGAAATCTTGCATGATTATTTATCTCAGTCATATGCAGAGGGAGATTTAAAACCCATTTCTGAAAACCCCTTAATTGAGATTGTTGGTTTTAAAGGTCCGACATCAACTCAGGTTTACTATGTAAAAAGAGGAGATTCACTATATGAGATAGCAAGAAAATTTGATACTTCAGTTGATGCTATCAAGAGATTAAATAATATGTCTTCAAATTACCTCTATGTTGGACAAAAATTGGAGGTATCTGCTGCTAACTCAGAATTAGTATATTACGTTAAATCAGGGGATAGCCTTTACAAACTTGCCAGAGAATATAATACTACTGTAAGTTTTATTAGGGAAAGAAATAACCTCTCTCGGGATTATCTTTATGTGGGACAGGAATTAATCCTGCCAGTGGAAAACATTGATAGTCACTACACCTATTCTGTAAAACCTGGTGATAGTCTGTATGAAATAGCTTCAAAATATGGTACTTCAATTCAGGAAATCAGAAGAATAAACAATCTTTATTCGAATTACCTTTATGTTGGACAGGAACTTCGTATTCCAGTAGATGTAATTAAGGAGGGAATTGGACAGAGAGTTAATATTAATGATCAGGAAATGGATCTGATGGCACGTGCCGTTTATTCAGAAGCTCGTGGTGAACCTTATGAGGGTCAAGTGGCTATTGCTGCAGTAGTAATAAATAGAATTCTGCACCCCCTATTTCCGAATACAGTTAGTGGAGTTATCTTTCAGCCCTGGCAGTTTACTGCTGTTCATGATGGACAGTTCTGGCTTGAGCCAAATAAGTTAGCTTACCAGGCATCAAGGGCTGCTCTGGACGGCTGGGATCCCACTGGTGGAGCAATCTATTACTATAATCCGGTAACAGCAACTTCCCGCTGGGTATTTTATAGACAGGTCATAATTAAAATAGGACAGCACTACTTTGCTATCTAGATTATATTTCTAATATCATGCATTTATAATTCTGCTGCGAAAAGGCTATTTTGAGCAAAACATTTATCTTGTAGCGAAGGATCGCCTTTCTGCAATCATAATTATACCAGTTATTATTGTTAATAATAGTAATTTCAACGAAAATAAAGCGCAACAGGGTAAAGAATATTAAGGAGGCTTTTAAAATTGAAACAGAAATCAATTTCTCTTATGTTGATTTTATTGATTATAATCACCAGTACAGTAATAAGTAGTACTGAATTAGTTGAGAGAGCTAATAGCAGTAATGAAATCATTATTAGCAACACTGAGGAAGATAATCAAGCAGAAGGATATAAGTATATAAGTTATCAGGTCAAGGCAGATGATAGTCTCTACAGAATAGCACTACAACATGGTGTAAGTGTTGACAGTATAATGGAATTGAATAATTTATCTTCTTATATGATATATCCCGGACAGAAATTAATAATCTCAGTAGTCGATCAGAGTGAAGGTATTATCTATACTGTGAAGGCAGGGGACAGTCTATATAGAATATCACTGAAATATGATGTTAGTATAAGTGATATCAAAGCAGCCAATAATCTAAGTAGTAATATGATCTATATTGGTCAGAAGTTAGAAATTCCAGATAGTAGTGATATTAATGACGGAGATAGAGCTGATGACAATTCGGGTGACCAGAGTAATAAAGGTGATGTGAATTCTTATAAACCCATTAGCGGTACTGTGAACTTGAATAACAAAACATGGGGTAGTGGTATTTCACGTCAGGAGTCTGAACTTGAGAATAATGTTTCTCCACTATATGAAGGCGAAAGCGCAGTGTCATATCAGGAGCAGGAGGTTATCGTAAAATATAAACCTATGATTAATAGTCAGTCTGTTGAAGAATTTGAGAATGAAAATAGTCTTGTTAGCATCAGTTCTGTTGATAGAAATGATGCTAAGGTAGTAAAATATCAGATACCTGCAGATCAGGATGTTGAGCAACTGATTAGTGAATATAATCAAAAAGAGAATGTAGCCTGGGCTGAACCCAACTATATTTATTATCCGACAGCAATCCCTCAGGAGCAGTACTACAATTCCTATCAGTGGAATATGGTAAATATGAACATGGAGGCTGCCTGGGATGTAAGCACTGGAGATAGTTCAGTAGTGGTAGCAGTGCTGGATACAGGGATTATTCCAGATCATCCAGATTTGAAGGGGAATCTCTTACAGGGTGCTGATATGATAGGTGGAATAAAATCATTTCCAATTGAATCATATAATATATCTGACTTTGATCCTACTGATGAAAGTACCTATCAGCAGGGAGGTAGTCATGGCACTCATGTTTCCGGAATCATTGGGGCATTAAGCAATAATAAACTGGGTGTCGCAGGTATCAATTGGAATGTCAAGATTTTACCCATCAGAGGGCTTACCAAAAATGGCGGGACAAGCTGGGATATTGCTGAAGGTATTTACTATGCTATTGATCAGGGTGCTGATATAATCAACATGAGCTTCGGAGGAAATCACAGCAGTTATTATCAGCATGAGGCAGTAAAAGAAGCTGTAGCTGCTGGAGTAACCGTTATTGCAGCAACAGGTAATGAAGGATCATCCTCTGTTTACTACCCTGCTGCCTATCCTGAGACTATTGCTGTAGGAGCAGTTGGTAAGCAAAATATTAAGACAGCGTATTCAAACTATGGACCAGAAGTTGATATAGTAGCTCCTGGAGGGGATTATGGTGAATCTATCATCAGCACCTGGGGATATTATAAAGATGGAAAGACAGTATCTGAATACAATGGTATGATCGGTACTTCTATGGCAGCACCTCATGTCAGTGGTGTGGCTGCTCTGCTTGTAGCTTCAGGGATTAAAGACCCGGAAGAAATCCGTGACCGACTGATAAATAATACTAGAGAACTTGGGGATCCTGGTAAAGATGATTACTATGGTTATGGCCTGGTGGATGCCTATGGAGCCCTGGTCAATAAAAAAATTATGAATCCAGTAGTATTTACTGCCACCAGGAGTGGTTCCACTCTTCATGTTAAGAGTGACATGATTAAAGCAACTGATAATGGTTCATTTAAGCTATCAAAGGTAAATACTGATTCTGATGTAATAATCTCCTGGTTTGATGGTAATGATAATGGAATGATTGATGGTGGAGATTATTATGGAGAGGTAGACTATAGTACTTCGCTTACTAATCCAGAAATAAATCTTTCTTATCTATCCAGTGGAGACGGTTTCCCATCTTATCAGGTAGTAAAATAGATTAGATATAAAATATAAAGATTGCAATAATTAACCTGATAGAGTATAAAAGGATTATATCCTGTTAACAGGATATAATCCTTTTTTTAAAGTATATACCTTATAATAGGCTGTATACAGGGGTACAGATATTTCCTGAGAGAGATGTAAATTTTTTTAGAAAAACCCTTGATTTTATTATGAATATACCGTATAATTTAAAAGTGTAAGAGATCTATAATATTCAAAAGTCCTGATGTGTCAGTAAATAAGAAGAAAACTAAGATTATAATAAGAGATTTGCAAACTGATTACAGGATGTATATTATAGATAAAAAAAAACACCTACAAGGCTATAATTTATAATAAGGGGTGGTAATATGTTAAGTGTTTTTGAACTGTTTAAAAAGCAGAGGTATAAGTGCTTTGATGTCGAGGTTGAAGGACGTAAATTGAAATCTCGTAGTTACAAAGGAACTAAACCTATCGATGTTAATAAGATAGTGGGTAGTGTAGGTCGCTGTCAAAGGAATAATACTATTTCTGTTGACAAAGAATCACACAGATATAAAGGGATTAGAAATGCTATGGAAAAAATGGATCATGTGCCTGCTATACAGGTTTATAATGTAGATGAAGAATACTATATTGTGGACGGACATCACCGTGTTGAAGCAAGCAAAGAGATAGGGAAAGATTTCCTGGATGCAGAAGTAATAGAATATGTATATCACTAGAAATAAGATATTAATATAAAATATATAATATATACAACTTATATATACCTGTTAAATAATATATTTATGTATAATATATATCTTGAGATATAATAATACTTATAGCAAAAGTCGTAAAATCAGTTCCTGGAAAATTGAAAGTTGATACAGTGATTATTAGCAAAACAAGGAATTAATAAAACCAAAGAATATTAACCGCATTTCTCTTCAGGAATGCGGTTTTAATTTTGATAGTAGAAAATAAGAAAAATTGGAGCTTGCTTGTACAATACTATATCTGATATAATTAAGTCGAACACCTGTACAAAAAAATGATTAGTAGTAATTGATATAATCTTAAAATTGACAGATTATTGACTGAATGACCTATGGTTGGATCTTTAAACATGATTTAAAGAAAGAAAGAAGGTGACATTAATGGTGAAATTCGTTCTAGGACGCGCCGGAAGTGGTAAGGGTAATTATATTAAAAAAGAAATCCTGGAATATATTAAAGATAGTACGGAAAAAAATTTGATTCTACTGGTGCCTGAACAATACACTCTGGAGGCTGAAAGAGACTTTCTGGAAAGTACAGATCTGGATGGTATTCTTTCACTGGAAGTTCTCAGTTTTCAACGGCTTTTACATAAGATATTGTCTGAAGTGGGAGGGCTGCATCACAGGGATATAAATGATCTTGGCAAGATGATGGTATTTAGACACTTATTTAATGAACATTCAGATGAAATTAATATCTTTAAGCGGGTTATCAGGAGAGAGGGATTTTTAAAGGACTTCAACTATCTTCTGACAGAATTAAAGAAAAATGAGATAGGTCCAGTAGATCTGGACCATTACAGGAAACTGCTTGAAAACCCTGTACTTGAGGCAAAAATGGCTGATATAATAACTATATATAAGTACTATGAACAATACCTGGATGAAAGATATGAAGACCAGGAAGATAAATTTAACCTGGCTATCAATAAGATAAAGGACTCAAGGTATATTGATGATTCAATTATCTGGGTCGAGGGTTTTAATGGCTTTACAGAGCTGGAATACCATATGATTGAACAATTGATTAAAAAGACTGAAAGGATTACATTCAGTCTAACTATTGATGGCTTAAATAACCACTCAAAAGACAGGCAATTGTTTGAACCAGTTTATCACTTATATAACAAAATAAAGGAAATTGCTCATAAAAACAGTAGAGACATTCAGAAAGATATATTGGAACGAGGTAATACTTATGCAGATTTAGATCATCTGGAAAAAGAACTCTATGCTCTGCCATATAGTAAATATTCAAATAAAGTGGAGCATATTGATTTATATCAGGCGTCAAATCCGTATCTGGAAATAGAATATGTTGCCCGGAAGATAATAGAACTGGTGAGGGATAGAGATTATCGGTGGCGTGATATCTCCGTGGCTACTGGGGATATAAATGTCTATGATCTCAATATTGAAAGAGTTTTTACCGAGTATAGTATTCCCTACTTTTTTGATGAAAAGCGAAGTATTATTAATAACCCTATTGTTAAGTGCATTCTCTCTTCTCTGAAAATCATAGCAGGCAATTACCGTTATGAAGATATTTTTAATTATTTAAAAACAGGTTTTAGCCCCCTGGATAGAGCAGCTGTAGAGATACTTGAGAATTTTGTGTTTGAGCACGGTATAAAGGGAAAGACCTGGTTTAATGATTTCAAGCAGGAATGTCGGAATTATGAACTTGATAAAATTAATGAATACCGAAAAACAATGATTGAACCCTTCTTTTTTCTTTCAAAAGGAATTAATGAATCAGAAACAGTATTGGAGTATACCTCATCTTTATTTAAATTCCTAAAAAATATAGAATTGAAGGAAAAGATTAACAGATGGATTAATACCCTTCAGGATGCAGATGAGCTGGAATACGTGAGTGAGAATTCTCAGATATGGAGTATAGTTATTGAAGTTTTTGAACAATTAATAGATATTATGGGAGACGAAAATGTGGAACTTTCAGACTATATCTCCATACTAGAGACAGGATTTGCCGAATATGAATTGGGAATTATTCCACCTACACTTGATCAGGTAATGATTGGGAGTCCCGATAGAACAAGGAGCCATGATATTAAGGCCCATTTTTTGATAGGAGTTAATGATGGATTGCTTCCTTCTATAACTGAGAATGATGGTATTTTAATGGATGACGAAAAGATACTTCTAAAAAATCTTGGTCTTCAATTAAGTTCTGATAGCCGGAGCCGTGGCCAGGAAGAACAGTTGAATATTTACTCTACAATAACACGGCCTTCAGAATACCTCTGGATGAGTTTCTCACAGTCAGATATGGAAGGAAAGACCCTTCGTCCCTCACTATTGATTAAGAAGGTCGAAAAGATATTTACTGATCTGGATATATGTAGTGACCTACAGGAAGATATTTTTGAGAATGACCCTTCGCTCAGCAAATATTCTTTTAGTCAAACAGGATTACAATGCAATTATGATGCTCTGTTGAGTGACATAACTATCCCTGAAGCTTCTTTAAAATATCTGCTATCTAGTTTGAGGCGATTTGTTGAAACAGGTAAGCTAAGTGAAAAATGGCAGCAGGTATTTGTCTGGTATTATAATGACAAAAAATGGAATCAACAATTGAACAAAATTATTGAAGGATTTTTTCATTCCAATCAGCAGGTTTATTTGTATGAGAATCAGAGTGAGATTACATCCGGTAACAGTATTACTCAGAAGGCTGAAAGTCTCTTATATGAAGATAGTACATCAAATAAAGACTCTAAATTGAGAAAACTATATAATCTTCCTTTGCAAACAAGTATATCGAGACTTCAACAATATTACAGGTGTCCTTTTGCTCATTATGTCAATTATGCTCTGAGACCTGTTGAAAGAAAGGAATATAGACTGGAAGCAGTAGACTTTGGAAATCTATATCATCAGATTATCGAAGAATTTGGCAATTATTTACTTAATAATAATCTGAACTGGTCCAGAGTGGATATAGAGGAAATAGAGCCTTTTGTTGACGAAATAGTGGACAGGATTGTCAGTAAATTTGAAAATTCAATATTTTATTCTAGTAAACGTTATAGTTATCTGATTAACAAGGTAAAAAGGGTAGCTAAACGTATAATAAAGGTTATAGGTCATCAACTTAAAAATGGAGAATTCCAACCTGCTTTTTATGAATTATCATTTTCAGCAAAGGGTGATATCCCTTCTCTGAGCATAGAGACAGCTGAAGATTATAAAATAGAGATAAAAGGTAGGATAGACAGGGTAGATATAATGGTAGACGATAAAGATTTATATTTGAAGGTTATTGATTATAAGACTGGTACTAAGAAGTTTTCATTGTCTGAGGTGTATTATGGCCTGGAATTACAGCTTGTTATCTACATGACAGCTTTACTTAAGAATCAGAAAGAATTATTAGAATTACTATTTTCTTCTACCATTGAGGAAGTAGCTGCAGCTACTGCTGAAAAATTTTCCCTGGATGTTTCCAACAAAAATATCGAAATTAGTCCAGCAGGTTTTTTCTATTTCCACATAGATGACCCTCTGGTTAATCAGAATGATGTGCAGGATGGACAGATTGAAGATGAAATAATAAAAGAACTGAAACTTGATGGGATTGTTCTGGACAAAAAAGAGGTAATAGAATCACTTGACAGGAACCTGGAACCTGGTGATTATTCCAGTATTATTCCAGTTAAACTTAATAAAGACGGGAGCCCTGGCAAGAATTCTTCAGTTCTCAGCAACATTGAGTTAGAATTATTGATCAATCATGTATTAAAAAGAATTGGACAGGCTGGCAGTGAAATTATTGAAGGGAGAATAAAAGTTGAGCCTGTAAAGGTAAGCAATAAATATACCGCCTGTGATTACTGTCCTTATGACGCAATTTGTCAGTTTGATTGCAATTTTATTGATAATGAATACCGGGAGATAAGTAATTTGAAAGATTACGAAGTCCTGGAATTGATTGAAGAGAATCGAAATGATCCTGAAGAAAAAAACGGGAATGATAATAGAAATCTGGATTATGACAATAACTTTTCAAAAGATAACTATTCAATAAATGAAGGGAAAAGGAAAACGGATGGTGATATTGATGCAGTGGACTACTGAGCAATTTCAAATTATTAATAATTTTAGAGATAAAAACATACTTGTATCAGCAGCTGCTGGTTCAGGAAAGACAACAGTTCTGGTAGAAAGAATAATTAAAATAATTATCGAAGATCGTGTCAATATTGACAGACTTTTGATAGTTACCTTTACCAGAGCAGCTGCAGCTGAGATGAGAATTAAAATACAGGAAGCCATTGAGGAACGGTTGGAAGAAGGTAATGAAGATAATAATTACCTGATAGAGCAGTTGAACCTACTTTATAAGGCTAAAATTTCTACTATCCATTCCTTCTGTAAAGATTTGATTAGAAGTAATTTTCATTTATTGGATCTGGATCCAGCATTCAGTATGGTAGAAGAGGGTGAAAAAAACCTGCTGATTTCTGAGGCAATTAATGATGTGCTGGAAGATGCCTATCAGGATCCAGAAATACCATTTAAATATATTGTGGAAGCCTTCAGCGGTAATAGGGATGACAGAAAAATCGAGAAGATCATACTGGATTTATATTATTTCAGTATAAGTCAGCCATACCCTTTCATCTGGTTAGGAGAGATGAGCAAATTATATGATATAAAAGATGGCGAGCTGAACAATCATATCTGGCTTCATACCATTGCTGATAAGATTAGATTAGAACTTGAGGGCAACAGAGAACTATTGTTAAATGCAGCTGATATTTCAGAGTTGCCAACTGGTCCGACAGAATATCTGACTAACCTGGATGATGAATTGCAGATTGTTGAATCTCTTATATCAGGATTAAATAAGGGATTTCATGTATTTCTGGATAGGATTGGTGGTGTCTCATTTGGCCGTTTGAAATCAATTAGGGGTAAGAGAAAGGAAGAGGTTGATTCCAGCCTCCAGGATGAAGTTAAGAAATTGAGGAAAGAAGTTAAGGATAGTATCACAAATCTACAGAAGAAATACAGCACAGCTGATCTTGATAGATATGAAGAACAGATAAAGAAACTCCAACCAATGATCAGTTATTTGATTCAATTGGTAAAAAGTTTTTCTCTCAGGTTTGAAAAGTTGAAGAAAGAAAAGAATTTAATGGATTTCAATGATCTTGAACATTATGCAATCAAAATACTGGAAAATGAAGGGGTCCGGGTATTTTTACAGAATAAATTCAGATATATATTTGTGGATGAATATCAGGACTCCAATATGGTTCAGGAGACTATTATTAATCAGGTTTCAAGGGGTAATAATCTATTTCTGGTAGGAGACGTCAAGCAGAGTATCTATCGTTTCCGTCTTGCTGAGCCATCCCTATTTATCAAGAAATATAATGATTTTGAGAAGTTTGAAGTTGATAAAGAATTAAGGAAAGACTCGGTACGAATAGATCTCAGTAAAAATTTCAGGAGCAGAGGAGAGATACTGAAGGGGATAAACTATCTATTTGAGAGATTGATGTCCAGTGAACTCGGGGAAATAGAATATGATAGTTCTGCAAGATTATATAAGGGGCTAGATTTCGAAAAAATAGCTGGACCAGAACTTGAACTTAACATAATAGAGAAGAAAACAGATGGCCTTGATATTAATCAAGAGATAGAGGATATGGGACAGGCTGAGGTAGAGGCACATCTGATTACTGATAAAATTGAGAAACTTATAGGGCAGAAATATTACAATGCCAGGAAAGCCAGATACCAGGAGATTACTTACCGGGATATTGTTATTCTGATGAGGAGTCCGGGTACTCGCGCTGAAACCTATCAGGAGGTTTTTACTGGGGCCGGGATTCCTCTCTTTGTTGATGATGATAGTGGTTTTTTTGATACACTGGAAATAAAGATATTTTTGAATCTCTTACGATTAATAGATAATCGCCGTCAGGATATACCATTATTGAGTGTATTGAAATCTCCTATTGTAAATCTGACCGCCGATCATTTAGCTGATATTAGAGTTAATAAGCCAGAAGGTAGTTTTTATGATGCAGTCCTATCATATCTAGATGATGATAATTTGAATACTGGAATACGATGTAAATTGCTGGACTTTATGAATAAACTCAAGACCTGGATAGAAGAAGAGAGGTATCTTGGTATAGATAAGTTTATCTGGAAACTTCTACAGGAAAGTGGATTTTATAGTTACGCAGGTGCCATGCCTGGAGGACGACAGAGACAGGCTAACCTCCGTATTCTGGTCGACAGGGCCAAACAGTTTGCCGGTAATAGTGAGCAGAGTCTTTTTAATTATATCCGTTATATTGAACGGTTGGAAGAACAGCAGGATAATGAAACTGGTACAGCCAGGCTTATAAATGAGAATGAAGATGTAGTAAGATTGATGAGTATTCATAAGAGCAAGGGATTGGAATTTCCTGTTGTTATAGTAGCGGAGTTAGGAAAACGCTTCAATACAAATGACCTAAAGGGCTCTCTGCTATTACACCGTGAACTGGGACTGGGACCAAAATTCGTTGACCCGGAAAATCGAATATATAATTATAGTCTACCACAACTGGCTATCAAAGAAAGGAAGAGGCGGGAGAATCTATCAGAAGAGTTGAGGATTCTCTATGTGGCCCTTACCCGGGCTATCGATAGGTTGATCCTTTTTGGTACAGCCAGTAATCTGGAAAAACGGAGTAAAAAGTGGTTGAGAGG
>JBKGXW010000034.1:0-21639 GCA_046546395.1 Halanaerobiales bacterium | reverse complement strand
AACTAAGGACTAAAATAACTAAGGACTAAAATAAAGAAATCAGGGACTGCTTCACAATAAGGTAGTCCCTATTTTCAGTAATGATTTTTTTCTCGGGTCATATGATTATTTTTAAGTTAATATATTTCTTAAGGGTATAAGTAAAGGTTAGTTTTGATGTGTCAGAACTTTTTAATTACTACTTGGTAATAGAAGGATATATGTGTTATTTTTGATTTAATATGAGGATACGGAGCTAGGGTATGTAGTATATAAGAAAGGAGTGATCTGGTGAATTCTTTATGTGATGTAGATAAAAAGGACCTTGAATTAAGATTGAAGCGAATAGAGGGTCAGGTACGAGGAATCCAGAGAATGATAGCTGAGGATAAATACTGTGTGGATATTTTAACACAGATAAATGCTGTTAGAGGGGCTCTTAAAAAGGTCGGTCTAAATATACTTGATAGACATACTCATGGATGTGTTCAACGGGCCATTAAAAATGAAGAGGGTGAGGCAGTCATCAATGAGTTGATGGATGTGCTTGCCAAGTTCACTGACTAATAGATAAAAGCGGACCATAGTCTTTAAAATTGACTATGGTTTCTTCTTCTAATAAACGACCAGACAAGCTTTTTTAGTAGTATAGCGGAGTATAACCCGAAAACATTGAGGTTGTAGGCTGGCTATCTCAGAACGAAGGTAGAGTTAGGTAAGATAAGAGGACTATTTATAATTTTTATATGTTTTTAAAGAAACACTTGCTAATACTATACAGACAACTATCATAGAAATAGTAAGTAAGGTGATAGAACCTGAAAAAGCAAATAGATAAAGAAGCAGGGAAGCTGGTAGTGTATACATTATGATTGAAAAAATAAGGCAAAACCTTCTGAGGAGTTTTCCCTCGGGTACTCCATGATAGAGGTATCTGTAGACAAAAACTACAAATACAAATAAACCTATAACAAAAATAATCAGCAGGAATATGCCCAGGAGTACCTGAAAGAAATAAAGTGTATCAGAGGCTGTATTATGATACCCAATAAAACCTCCACCAATAATTTTGTAATATATAATGGTTATTAATTGATTGCCAATAAGCAATCCTATAGCTACAGATATAGTTGCCAGTAAAACAGCTGATAGTTTTTTGAAAAACATTCTGATCCCTTCCTCTCCCTTATATGTATAATATTATTCGTTTAATAAATAATTCCTTTAAGTTTTTTTTATTGAATTAATAAAGAAATTTTGATAATATAGTCAGATGAGGAGTGATGGAGTTGCTGAAGAAATTAAGAAATCTTTTTATAACAGGTATAGTAGTCATATTACCACTGGCAGGCTCAGTATACATAATTTATTTGGTTTTTAATATAATAGACAGGATTACCGGGCCATTAATTGAGTTTTTCTTTGGGAGGGAATTGCCCGGTGTCGGAATAGTATTGTCTATTCTGACTATAGTCTTTATAGGGTTTTTTGCCACCAATATTATTGGAAAGAAAATAATATTGTTTGGTGAGAAAATTCTCTTAAAGATACCCCTATTTAATAGTATATATATAAGTATTAAACAGATCCTGGATGCTTTTTTTACCCAACATCATACCTCTTTCAAGAAACCAGTTCTATTTGAATATCCCCGCAAAGGGCTTTATCAGTTAGGTTTTCTAACTAAAGAATCATCACCATATTTTGATGCAATTACGGGAAAAAAATTGTATAATATCTTTTTGCCAACTACTCCAAATCCCACATCGGGTATGTTTATCATGGTACCTGCTGATGAGGCAGTATTACTGAACTTATCTATCGAAGAATCTCTCAAATTAATTATATCCGGAGGGATAATTAATCCGAAGGTAGTGGAACAAAGAGAAAAAAAGAAAAGCGAATAGAAATAAATCAATTTAAGAGTAATATTAAAGAATTGAAAAAGCATTCTATTACTGACATAGAAAGTATAACTGGTTTTAAATTATGTATTAATAAGGGGAGTTATATTTTGTTAGAAAGAGCTAATGAATTATTGAAAAAGTATTATGGTTATGAAACATTTAGAGAAGGACAGCTGGATGTTATTAAAAGTATAACGGATAAAAAAGATACAGTAGCTATTATGCCGACTGGTTCCGGTAAGTCTCTCTGTTATCAGATACCGGCATTATTATTTCCAGGAGTTACAATAGTAATATCTCCATTAATTTCTCTGATGAAGGACCAGGTGGATGCCTTACATGAGATGGAGATTCCGGCAACTTTTTTAAATAGCTCCATTACTTATAATGAATTAGACGAAAGATTATATAAAGCAAGACAGGGAGATTATAAATTAATATATATAGCTCCTGAAAGACTGGAATCAGCCCGTTTCTGTCATCTGCTGAATTCACTGGATGTTTCATTACTGGCTGTAGATGAGGCTCACTGTGTTTCGCACTGGGGTCATGATTTCAGACCCAGTTATCTCTACATAGGCAAAATGATTAAAGAATTTCATCAAAGGCCTGTAGTAGCAGCGTTTACTGCTACTGCAACTCCAGAGGTCAGACAAGATATATCGTCACAGCTTGATCTTATTAATCCCGAAATTCATATAAGTGGCTTTAACAGAGAAAATCTGACCTTTACTTTACGGAAGGGGATTGACAAGGATCAATTTGTGATGGATTATGTTAAGACAAATATCAGTGAGGCAGGTATAATTTATGCTGCGACCCGGAAAGAAGTTGATAGGGTTTCGCGAATGTTGTCAGATGCCGGATATTCTGCCGGGAGATACCATGCTGGGCTTAGTGATCAGGAAAGACATCAGACCCAGGAGGCCTTTATCTATGATGAAATAAATATTGTTGTAGCGACAAATGCCTTTGGCATGGGTATTGATAAGTCCAATGTGCATTATGTCATACACTATAATATGCCGAAGAATATAGAGGCCTATTACCAGGAAGCAGGTAGGGCAGGCAGGGATGGAGAACCGAGCGAATGTATATTGCTTTATTCACCTGGTGATAACCATATCCAAAAATTTTTGATAGAACAGAGTGAATCATCACCAGAAAGGAAACAGAAACAACTACAGAAATTACAGGAAATGGTTGACTACTGCCATACATCTAGGTGCTTAAGGGGGTATATCCTATCTTATTTTGGTGATGAAAATGCTATGAGTGAATGTAATAACTGCAGTAATTGTAGTGATGACCGTGAATTAATAGATATAAGTGAAGAGGCTCAGAAGGTATTATCGTGTATATATCGTATGGAACAACGCTGGGGTATTACAATAACAGCTCAGGTACTGGCCGGTTCACAGAATAAAAAGGTACTTGAAAATGGTTTTGATGATCTATCAACCTATAATATTATGCCTTCTAAAACGATTAAAGATATCAAGAATATGATAAACATGCTGGCTGCTGATGGTTATCTTAATTTGTCAGAAGGAAAATATCCTGTACTACAGCTTAATCAACGTTCTTACAGGGTACTCAAAGGAGAGGAAGAAGTATTCCAGAGAATAGAAAAGAAACAGCATAAAATCAATATTGATAATGAGCTATTTAATTTATTGAGGAATTTACGTAAGGATATAGCCAGTAGTGAAGATGTCCCGCCATATGTAATATTTCATGATAGTACTTTGAGAGAAATGAGTAATTATTACCCTGTTGATAGAAAGTCGATGTTAAAGATTGCCGGTGTAGGAGACATTAAATTTGAAAAGTATGGAGAACAATTCATTCAGCTTATCAAAAAATATATGGATGAACATGGCTCAGAAAATAATGAAGATGGCATTGAAGTTATTAATAATGATGGTGAAGTTACTAATACTAAGACTGATGTCAGGACAAATTCAGGTGTGAAAAACAGTTATTTACTCACATATAAGCTTTTTAAAGCAGGTAAAAATATCGATGAAATTGCTGCAGAGAGAGAACTTTCAACTATTACTATAGAGAATCATATATTTAGGGCAGTAGATGAAGGACTAGATATCGATATTGATTTTTTAATACCAGATAAATTTGAGGAAGAAATACTTGCTGCTATAGAGCAGGAGGGCAGTGAAAAGTTGAAGCCAATTAAAAAGGCACTGCCTGAAGAAGTAAGCTATACTGCTATAAAAGCAGTTCTATGTAAATATGATTTGTAAGTATAGGGAACTGCAGCTGAGAAATGATCTGATAATTTAAGTGATGCAATAAAGCCAGGGGGGGTAAGATTGTGATAGATTTACATGTACATACACATCATTCCTGTGATTCATTAGTATCAATCGATAAATACTGCAAGAAGGCTATTGATATGGGGGTAAGGTATATTTGTTTTACTGATCACATTGATTTCAATACAACTGATGAAGGCTTTGGGTATTATAATAAAGACAAATTTTTTGATGAGTTTAACATAGCAAAAGAGAAATATGACGATAAACTTACTATATTATCGGGAATTGAATTCTCTGAGCCGCATATATATCGTGAAGAGTTTGAAGAATTTTCTCAGTATCCCTATGACTTTATCCTGGGAAGTATTCATTTCTGGGTAAATGATATGTTTCCAAGTGAATTGATCAAGGCAAATTATCCCATTGAAGATGCATTTAAACGGTACTGGGAAGAGGTCTACAAAGCTGTTACTATTGGTGGTTTTGATTCTCTGGCTCATATTGATTTCCCCAAACGGTATTATCAGGAAAGTCTCTGGGAAAAATCCGAGATGGAAGATATTTTTAAGGCTATGGTAGAAAATAATATAGCCCTTGAGATTAATACCTCATCAATGAGGAAGGGTCTTGCTGAGAGTATGCCTGATAAGGATTTACTGGATATATATAGTTATGCCGGTGGTATTATGATAACACTGGGAGCAGATACACATCTGCTTAACGATCTGGCTGCTGATTATGATTATGCAAGGTCATTGATTACCGGAAACTTGAGAAGTACGGTATTTATCGAAAGAAAGGCAAATTATCTGGATGAATTGGATAATTAGAAAAAGAGGAGTTATTTTATGGAATGAAAATCAAAAGGAAATGACTTGGAGTTTAAGGTCAGAAGTGGAGGGAATTATATGGAATTACTTAATCAAAGTATTAAACAATTAGAGAAAAAAAGTCTCTGGAAGGTATTTTTCAAGTTTTTTATCTGTGGAATATTATTTTATCTTATACTACAGCTTGAAAATACAGTTCTAACCTTTGTTTTAGGTCGGATGGGAAGAGAAGTATCTGCTGCCTTTACAATGGCTCAGACGCTTCTACAGGTAGTATTTGATATAGGGATTATTGTTGGTATTGGTGGGAGTGTTCTTATCAGTATAAAATTGGGACAAAACCTGAAAAAAAAGGCTGAAAAGGTACTGGGAAATTCTATTATATTACTTATCATTATTTCACTTCTGGTATTATTTCTGGCTTTTGTGTTTCGGGATTATTTACCATTTGGGATTTCGGGACATGAATCAGATGTATTTTTTAAATATTTTATCAGCCGATTATCTGGAATTACTTTTTATTTGTTGGCCACTAACTTATTATTTTTTATAATAGCAGAGGGTAAGCCCTTTAAAGCTCTGTCAATATCCTTTATATCACTGGTATTGAAAGTGATTGCTGCCATAATATATATAAGTTTAAATATCGAACTTTTATGGTTGGGTATTTTGCTAAATCTTGTTGACTTAGCGATATTTATTTATATTTTAAGGTATTTTATAAATGATAAGACAGGATTATTACAGTTGAGGAAAGAGCACTTTAAGATTGAAAAGGTTTCCCTGGCAATCCTTTCAATTGGTCTCTTGCCCTGGTTGCTTTTATTTACCAGGAATATTTATGACAGGATAATTTTCAATAACTTCTCATTAATTGAACACGAAGATATGGTTACTTATTCAATTGTCCAGGGATATATCTATTCACTATTTTTCCTTTTTATTAATTCCTTAAACTGGATAAGGCCTATATTTGGCTATAATTACGGTAAAGAGAATTTTAAGAGAGTCAGGGTATTGTTAAAAAAACTAGCAATCATATTTCCTGCAGCAGTGTTTGTTTTATTAATACCAGTTTTTTTAATTATCAAATTTTCGAGTCCTCAAAGTTCCTTGATTGGAACGGTTGAATGGATACTTAAATATATGTTTGTTATCTTACCACTTACTGCATTTACCCAGCTGGTTTTTATATATTTACAGGCTACAGCTAAAAAGCTAAAGCTTCTGTTAGTGTACCTGAGTAATATTTTGTTATTCATTATCCCTATGGTATTAGTCATTAAATATAATATGGTTATAAATCTTGAGAAGGTCTTGATAATTAATTCTACGGTAGCTTCTTTCATGTTTATAATCACTTTGATTGTACTAATAGATGAAATGAAGAAGATGGGCAATGTACTAAAAAAAGTAGATAAAGATGTTAATTGTTTCTAAATTACTTTACTTTTCATAAAAACAATATATAATAGAGTAGTTGCTTAATATAAACAGATTAGTAGACAAGTGAAAGAAGCAAGTAAATTTGTTTAAATGTTGAATAATTTAAAATATAGAGAGGGTTAATGTTTGTGAATCAAAAAGATATAATTAATTTAGCAGTAATTGCACATGTAGATGCAGGGAAGTCAACACTGGTTGATGCATTTCTGGATCAGAGTGGTATATTTCGAGAAAATCAGGAAGTAGTGGACTGTGTGATGGATAGTAATGATCTGGAGAGAGAACGTGGTATTACTATTTATTCAAAGAACTGTGCTATTGAGTATAATGGTGTTAAAATCAATATTGTTGATACACCAGGTCATGCAGACTTTTCTTCAGAAGTAGAGCGGGTCATAAAGGCAGTTGATTCGGCAATACTTATTGTAGATGCCAGTGAAGGCCCAATGCCGCAGACCAGGTTTGTATTGAAAAAGTCCCTGGAAAAGGGCATTAAACCAATAGTATTTATTAATAAAATAGACAAGAATAATCAGAGAGCAGAGGAAGTTGTTGATATGGTACTGGATCTATTCATTGATTTAGATGCAGATGACAGTCAACTGGAATTTCCGGTGGTTTATGGTATTGCAAGAGATGGTATAGCCAGATATAATCTGGAAGATGAAAGCAGTGACCTATCACCACTTTTTGAAACCATTATTAAACATATAGAAACTTATCCTGATTACAATCAGGAACAATTACAAATGCAGGTTTATGACCTGGCCTATGATGATTATCTTGGAAGGATAGGAATCGGACGTGTTTATCGGGGGAGCTTAAAAAATGGACAGACTGTTGCCATTTTCAAAAGAGATAGTTCGGTTAAAAAGGCAAAAATTACTAAATTAGCTGTATATGAAGGGTTGAATCAGGTAGAGGTAGACCAGGCATATAGTGGTGATATTGTTGCAGTTGCCGGAATACCTGATATATCAATCGGTGAAACAATATGTGAACCAGGTAATGTCACGCCCCTGCCGATGATAAATATAGAGGAACCAACCCTGGCCATGTATTTCCTGATAAATGATTCTCCTTTTGCAGGACAAGAGGGAGAGTATCTGACTACCAGACACCTGAAAGCCAGATTGGAACGCGAATTGGAAGTAAATGTAGGATTAAGGGTGGAAAAGGCTGAAAATATCGAGGCATTTAAAGTCTCTGGTCGAGGTGAGCTGCATTTATCTATACTTCTGGAGAATATGAGAAGAGAGGGTTATGAAATATCTGTCTCAAAGCCTGAAGTATTGATGCATCATGAAGAGGGAAAACTTGTTGAGCCAGTTGAGGAAGTATTAATTGAAGTACCTGAAGGATATTCTGGAACTGTGATTTCAAAGCTCAATCAAAGAAAAGGTATGATGCAGTCAATGAAAGTTGAAAATGACTATGTCAAACTTATCTATCATGTTCCTACTAGAGGGCTTATCGGTTACAGAAGTGAATTTATAAATGATACCAGTGGTGAAGGCACTATGGTTCGTTCTTTTTTTAAATTTGAGCCTCATAAAGGAGAAGTGCCACAGCGTAAGAATGGTGTATTAGTATCAGGTACTAATGGCTCTGCCATGGCATATGCACTTTCTGGACTTAGTGAAAGAGGTGTATTGTTTATTGAGCCAGGTACTAAGGTATATGAAGGCATGATAATTGGGATGAACAGCAGGGATAATGACCTTACTGTTAACCCGTGTAAAAATAAGAAGCTAACCAATATGCGTGCAGCCGGTTCAGATGATAATATATTATTGCCTCCAGTCAGGAAATTTACTCTTGAGCTGGCCCTGGAATTTATCAATGACGACGAGCTGGTTGAGGTTACACCAGATGCGATTAGATTACGCAAGAAACTACTCAATGAAAAGATGAGAATGAGGAGTAATAAATAGTAAAGAGACAAATTAAGGGAAAAAATGAAAGAAATGATAGGTAAAATAATGAAAAGATGAAGATAATTACTGTCTTGATATTGAGGCGATAGAGATTGACGTAGTGATACCTGCTTAAGAACTCCTTATTTAAAAAGAGTTGTAAACAAGATTACTGAATAAACAATATAAACTGATATTATATAATTAAGAAATAAGGTTTTCCTCCAAATCAGTTGGTAAAAAACGTCCGAACATTTTGCTATTACTTCATCCGTGGAAAAGTCTAAACCCCAGTTACTCTCTCACTTAAGAAGCAATAAAAAAAACTCGCTATCGCTCAAACAGTTTTTTGTTAACCGGCTTCTTATTACCTGATCTATGGTATCAAGTAAATCAACCTTAAAGGTTTTTAAAATGGATGATTTCTTACATTCTATCGTAACCGGAGACTTTTCAAACTCCTTCAGAAAAACAGCAACTTTAAACGGTTCTTGTACGAACTGTTCAAATACGGAGTGCCTGTGGTGCAAAATGTCTGGGCATCTGACCAACGGTTATGGAGATGATCCAGAAATAAATCAGTAGAGGAGTGATTTTATGCAGAATGTAGGTAAGCTTGATCGAATCATAAGAATTATACTGGGTATAGCTCTATTAAGTCTGGTGTTCATACTGGAAGGTGATGCTCGATATCTGGGACTACTGGGGGCAGTACCACTGTTTACCGGTCTAGCTAATTATTGTCCTTTATATAAGTTGCTGGGTATCAGCACCTGCAAAAATGAAGAAGAATAGCTTGAAAAACTCCCTTTGCGGAGTTTTTTCTTAATAAACTAATGTATCTTAAAGAAAATGAAAATCTGTGAAGAAAAGATGTTAAAAAGGCAGAGAAATACTTGATTTTTTTCGGTTTAAATAAGTGCATTTAATGAGTGGTAAGAGAAATGGAGCTATCTCAAATTGAGATAACCCCATCTTAATACTTATATCTAGAAAACTTTACCTTACATGATATTCCTGAAGTGACTTAACATCCAGTGTACTTGACTTTAACTGTTCGATACCTTCAATAGTAGCCTGAGCTCCCTGAATTGTTGTAGCGATGGGAATATTTTTCATAACTGCCTGCCGTCTCATCTTGACTTCATCATAGATGGCCCCTTTACCTTCTGGACTATTGATTACAAACTGTATATCTCCATTTTTCATATAATCCAGGATATCAGGCCTTCCTTCACCGATTTTATAGATCATTTCTGTTTCCAGCCCGCTTTCTTCAAGATATTCTGAGGTGCCCCGGGTTGCAATTAAAGAGAAACCCTGTTCTTTAAATCTCTTTGCAATAGGTAGCACATCAGCTTTATGCCGGTCATTTACAGTGATCAGTACACTGCCACTTAAAGGAAGGGATACACCGGCACCCATCTGTGCCTTGGCAAAGGCTACACCGAAGTTGTCATCTATGCCCATTACTTCACCGGTAGACCTCATTTCCGGTCCCAGTATGATATCTACTCCGGGGAACTTTATGAAGGGGAAGACAGCTTCTTTAACGGCAATGTATTCTGTCTTCTGATATTCTACTAATCCCAGGTCAGCTAATTTCTCGCCCAGCATTACCCTGGTAGCCAACTTTGCCAGTGATTTACCAATTGTTTTGCTGACAAATGGAATTGTTCTTGAGGCCCTCGGATTAACTTCCAGAATAAAGATTTCTCCATCTTTAACAGCAAACTGGATATTAATTAACCCTACTACATCCAATTTTTTAGCCAGCTCTTTGGTCTGTTTTTTTATTTCATCAATGATCTGATCTGATAGACTATATGGTGGTAAAGCACAGGCACTGTCACCGGAGTGAACACCAGCCATCTCAATGTGCTCCATTACCCCACCGATAATACAGTTTTCCTCATCAGCGATAGCATCAACATCAACTTCGATTGCGCCTTCCAGGAATTTATCAATTAAAATTGGATGTTCTGGTGATACATCGACTGCTCTGTTAATATAGTTTTCCAGCGATTCATCATCATAGACTACCTCCATAGCCCTACCCCCCAGAACATATGAGGGTCTTACCAGCACGGGATATCCGATTTCATCAGCTATTTTCTTAGCTTCCTGATAGGAGTAACCGATTCCATTAGGAGGCTGTTTAAGATCAAGATCTGTTAATATTTTTGAAAACTTCTCTCTGTCTTCTGATAAATCAATACTTGAGGGAGAAGTACCCAGTACGTTAATGCCTTCCTTCTCCAGAGCAAAAGCCAGTTTCAGAGGTGTCTGTCCTCCAAATTGAAGTATAACTCCATCTGGCTGCTCTTTTTTACAGATAGTGAGTACATCTTCCAGGGTGATTGGTTCAAAATATAGTTTGTCAGATGTATCATAATCAGTACTGACTGTTTCAGGATTACAGTTAACCATAATAACTTCACGGCCCTGTTCCTTCAGAGCATAGGCAGCCTGGACACAGCAGTAATCAAATTCAATACCCTGCCCGATACGGTTTGGCCCACCTCCCAGAATCATGACTTTACTCTTATCTGACTTACGACTTTCATCCTCTACTTCATAGGATGAATAATAATAGGGTGTATATGCCTTAAATTCACCAGCACAGGTATCCACAAGTTTGAAGACTGCTTCAATTGATTGCTGTTCTCTATATTTACGGATGATATTTTCATCCACCTGGAAGATATGAGCTAACTGCTTATCAGAGAACCCATATTGTTTTGCATGATATAACAGCTCTTTTGGTATCTTTGCTGATAATTTTTCAGATAGATTATTCTCAGTTATCTTTTTAGTCAGGTTATTTGCGTAAGAAGTATTTTTGCCTTCTTTCTGTAAACCATCTGACCTGTCAGCTGATATAGAAGAGGCTGCTTTACGTAATTTTTTCTCCATATCAAGGATCTGTTCTAGATTATAAAGAAACCATTTATCTATTTTTGTACACTCATAGAGAGTATCTATATCCATACCAACAATTAATGCATAACGCAGGTAGAAAATCCGCTCATTATTGGGTATAATTATTTTTTTCTTGATTTCTTCAATAACTTCTTTTTTCTTATCAGGCTCTAAAGATATTAATTCCTCAAAAGAATAGATATCTTTGCCATCAGCACCCCAGCCGTGGCGTCCCTGTTCCATTGACCTGAGGGCCTTTTGTAATGATTCCTTAAAGGTTCTACCAATACCCATGACTTCTCCAACAGATTTCATCTGTGTAGTCAGTTCATTCTTGACTCCAGGAAATTTCTCGAAATCCCAGCGCGGTATCTTGGTTACACAGTAGTCAATAGCAGGTTCAAAACAGGCTGGTGTTTCATAGGTGATTTCATTAGGCAGTTCATCAAGTGTATATCCAACAGCCAGTTTGGCTGCTATCTTTGCAATTGCAAAGCCTGTTGCTTTGGAGGCAAGGGCAGAGGATCTAGAAACACGGGGATTCATTTCTACTACTACCCGACGTCCGGTTTGAGGGTTGACAGCAAATTGAATATTTGAACCACCGGTTTCAACTCCTACTTCACGAATTATCTTCAGTGCTTCATCCCTCATGGCCTGATACTCTTTATCAGATAAAGTTTGAACAGGGGCTACGGTTATGCTATCACCTGTATGCACACCCATGGGATCAAGATTTTCTATAGAGCAGACAATTACTACATTGTCATTTTTATCACGCATTAATTCCAGTTCATATTCCTTCCAACCGATAACTGATTCTTCAATAAGAATCTGATTAGTGGGGCTTTGAGAAATACCACTACTGGCTATTTTTTTCAGTTCATCTATATTGTAGGCTATACCCCCACCTGAACCACCAAGAGTAAATGACGGTCTGATTATCAGAGGATAACCTACTCTATCTGCAAATTTAAGTGCTGCATCAACAGTAGTAACATGATCGCTTTTCAGTACATCTACACCAATATCCACCATCACATCTTTAAATAACTCACGGTCTTCAGTTTTCTGAATGGCATCAAAATTGGCACCTATTAATTCAACATTGTGTTTTTGTAGGATACCTTTTTGATGTAGTGTTGAAGCAATATTTAGTCCGGTCTGTCCGCCAAGTGTAGGGAGTAGTGCATCCGGTTTTTCTTTTGCAATAATTTTTTCTATAATATCAGGCTCAATTGGCTCGACATATGTTTTGTCAGCCATTTCGGGATCAGTCATAATAGTCGCTGGATTGCTATTGATTAAGACAATCTGATATCCTTCGTCTTTAAGGGCCTTACAGGCCTGAGAACCAGAATAATCAAACTCGCAGCCCTGACCGATTACGATTGGTCCAGAGCCGATAATCAGTATTTTTTTAATATCCGTTCTTTTTGGCATCAAATCACTCCTTCAGTTACATTGTGCTATAAGTTTAACAATAGAGATACTCTCAGGTCTATATTCTACTTATACTTTTCATTGTTTTTTTCATCAGGCTAAATTTCAAAGTTAAACTTAAATCTAAATACTGTCTATACTGCTTAAGTCATTGATTTAATAAAATCCTTAAAGAGATAACGTGAGTCATGGGGACCCGGAGCTGCTTCGGGGTGATACTGTATTGAAAAACAATTTAACTCAGGATGTCGAAATCCTTCCAGTGTGTCATCATTTAGGTTAATATGTGTTATCTCAAGGTCCTTGATATAGCCACCCATCTCTTTTCGTTCGGCTTCATCAGGTAAGTCTACACAGAACCCGTGATTCTGTGTTGAGATCTCAACATGATCTGTAATTAGATTTTTTACCGGATGATTTCCACCGCGGTGGCCAAATTTTAATTTATATGTTGATAGTCCCAGAGCCTGTCCCAGTATCTGTTGACCAAAGCAGATTCCGAATATTGGTTTTTTCCCCAGAAGATTTTTGACTTCCGCAACAGCATAGGGGACAGCAGCGGGGTCACCAGGACCATTTGATAAGAAAATTCCGTCTGGATTTTTTGCCAGTATTTCTTCTGCGGGAGTATCTGCTGGTACAACTGTTACCCTACAATCATTATCTTCCAGTAGTCTTAGAATATTATGTTTAATACCGTAATCCAGGGCAACCACATGATATTTACCCTCATTATTCCACTGATACTCTTTTTCGCAGGTCACATATTTTACCATGTCCTGACCAACCAGCCCTGGATATTGATTTACCTTTTTCAGTAAATTTTCTTTACTATCGTCAACTGTAGAGATGATTCCTTTCATAGCACCGGCCTGTCTAATATGTCGTGTTAGAGCTCGCGTATCTATGCCTTCAATACCTATAATGTTATGCTTTTCCAGATAATCCTTTAAATTACCTTCTGACTGCCAGTTATGAGGATACTCACAATATTCACGTACAATAAATGCCTCCACCTGGGGTTCCTTTGATTCGGTATTATGAATATTTATACCATAATTTCCAATCAGGGGATAGGTCATGGTTACGATTTGACCCTTGTAAGAAGGATCTGTAATAATCTCCTGATAACCTGTCATGCTGGTATTAAAGACAACTTCACCTGTAATTTCGCCACTGCCAGCAAAAGTTCTCCCGGTCAATGTAAAACCATCCTCAAGTACTAATTTAGCTTTAATAATTAATCTCCTCCTTCCGAAATATGGAACTAAGTTGTATTGTTGTAATGTATTATGTTGTATCCAGTATTATATTTATACATTTATATTAATTAATTATACAATATCATATTTTCGATAAGATTACAATTAAAAATTAATTTATTATGAAAAATTATTTTAAAACATATAGAAGAGAATATCGATATAGTACTGTGGTATGCGACTAATAAAAAAAGTAATGAAGGGGTTTATATGAAACTATAATATGTGCTGATAGTATGTTCTACAGGGATAAAGAACGCTAAAAAAAGAAGGATTTCTTTATTTAATATTGAATTTATATATTAGTGATTAATTCATTATTAATTCGGGGTATATATATTATATATATCCTTATTTTATGTCATGAGCTAAAACGATTTAGAGAACCTATATGGAATTTGTAAGAGGGGGTGATTAAACGTATTTTAATAATTTTTACTATTTAAATACTATTACTAACTTTAATAAAACATTGATATATTTATTCTTTGAGGAGGGAATATAATAATGAAAAAAGTACTGACAATTTTTACTATACTTATTTTTGTTTCTATTTCATTAATTACTGTAGCTGATACAAGCTACCAACATCTGGATGTAGAGCCTACAGTGAGTCCATCAACAGCGGGGGCTTTACAGTTAATTGAAACGAATGGAATGAAGACACTGGCAGATGAAGCAGGGGACCCTATACAACTTCGCGGTATGAGTACACATGGTCTGCAGTGGTTTCCTGAAATTCTAAATGATAATGCTTTTTCAGCACTCACTAATAACTGGGGAGCAAATGTAGTTCGACTGGCAATGTATGTAGGAGAAGATGGATATGCCTCTGATCCTGATACTATTATGAAGAGGGTTATAAAAGGAATCGACCTTGCAATTGCAAATGATATGTATGTAATTGTAGATTGGCATGTTCATTCTCCAGGGAATCCTACTGCAGATGTTTATAGTGGAGCTATGGATTTCTTTAAAAAGATATCAAGTCTTTATCCTAATAATCCGCATATTATATATGAACTTGCAAATGAACCCAGTGGTAATACTGGAGGTATAGCAGATGGAGGTATTTCAAATGATTCAGCCGGGTGGCAAATAGTAAAAAATTACGCTGAGCCCATTATTAAGATGCTGCGAGAAACCGGTAATGAAAATCTGCTTATTGTGGGAAATCCCAATTGGAGCCAGCGTCCTGATTTAGCTGCAGAGAACCCAATCGCTGATGATAATACAGCTTATGCTGCACATTTTTATTCAGGTAGCCATCAACCAGACCCTGATGCCTTTGTAATGGGTAATATAATAGAGGCCATGGAAAAAGGGGAGGCTGTTTTTGTCTCTGAATGGGGTACCAGTGAAGCTGACGGTAATGGGGGACCATATCTGGAAGCAGCCGATAAATGGATTAATTTCCTGAATAAAAACAATATTAGTTGGATTAACTGGTCTCTAACAAATAAAAACGAGACTTCAGGTGCATTTAGACCATTTATAATGAATGAACATGATGCAGCTTCACTTGATCCTGGTGAAGACGAGAAATGGGAACCTTCTGAATTGAGCCTTTCTGGTGAATATGTACGCGCTCGTATAAAAGGAGTTCCTTATGAACCTATTGATAGAACACCTGTAGAGGAATTTGCAACTGTTATATGGGACTTCAATGATGGCACAGCTCAGGGATTTGGAGTAAATTCTGACAGCCCGATAAAGGATGTTACATTAGAAAATGATAATAATGCACTGAAAATCAGTGGACTTGATTCAAGTAATGATATGTCTGATACAAACTACTGGGCAAATGTACGTCTCTCTGCAGATGGTACCAGCATTAGTCCTGATATAAAGGGTGCTGAGAAACTGACGATGGAAGTTATCGTTGATAATCCTACAACTGTATCAATAGCAGCAATACCACAGAGTGACAATCATAGTTGGGCCAATCCCAAAACTGCTATTCAGGTGAAAGCAGAGGACTTTGAAGAGATCGGTGATATGTATAAGGCTATAGTGGCAATTACTCCAGAGGATACACCCAATTTTGAAGCAATTGCTACTGACCCTGAAAATAACATTATGAGCAATATAATTCTGTTTGTGGGTACTGAAAATGCTGATGTTGTTTATCTTGATAATATTACTGTTATTGGTAATAGGGCTGTTGTTGAAGGACCGGTTGAACATGCTACACCTGGAACAGTTACTCTGCCCTCCGATTTTGAAGATGGGACAAGACAGGGCTGGAAATGGGATGGATCTTCAGGTGTGAAGAGTGAATTGTCTATTGAAGAGGTCGATTATTCAGCAGCTCTTAGCTGGGAAGTAGCCTATCCAGAAGTTAAGCCTGAAGACGGCTGGGCATCAGCACCACGTCTGATACTTCCGGGAATAAATGCTACTAGAGGTAATAATGAATATTTCGCCTTTGATTTCTATCTTGACCCAGTACGGGGAAGTGAAGGTGATCTTTCGATAAACCTTGCCTTTGCACCACCAGCTCTCGATTATTGGGCACAGGCTGCTGATACCTTCGATATCTCACTAAGCTCTCTTGGTGTTCTGGAAAAAACAAATAATGGGCTTTATCATTTTAAAGTGTTCTTTAATTTAAATGATATAGCAGGAGATAAGGTTATTAAAGAAGATACCGAATTGCGAGATATAATAATCATTGTCGAAGATGATGGAAGTGATTATGCAGGGCGAATGTATATAGATAATATTAGATTTGAAGAATCAAAGATATAATATAGGTTAAAACCAGAAACCCAGGAGTTTTTATCCTGGGTTTTAATCATATAGTCTGAAGATTTTTTTAAATGTAATGATCAGAGTTGTACAGGGATAACGATTCGAGTGTAGCGAAATCATTTTTAAAGCTTAGTGTAGATATGACATGAGAAGCCATATGGAGTCGTAGTTAAAAGAATATATCGGCTGTAATGTGATAGTAGATGTAAATATGATAAATTAAATTACGATATTTTTTGAATATAGGGGTATTTAAGCAGGAATTTTTATCTTGATATAGAAACAATTTATTGGTAACAAGGAATATTAAATATATAAAAAACGAGAGGGAGATTCTCATGTCAAATGAAAATGATACATTCTTGCCAATATTAAAAGTAGATGCAAGAGAAATAAAAGAAAAAGTGATAGTATGTGGTGATCCAAAAAGAGCTGCTATTATTGCAAAAAATCTTGATAATGCCGTTGAAGTAAGTTATAACCGGGAGTATAGATTGTTTAATGGAGTAAAAGATGGAACAGAGATAACAGTAGCTTCACATGGTGTTGGAGCGTCTGGTGCTGCTGTCTGCTTTGAGGAACTTATTAAAGGTGGGGCAAAAGAGATAATCAGGGTAGGAACTGCTGGTTCTCTGAATACAGATATTGTAGATGGTGATATTGTAATAGCTACTGCAGCAGTGAGAGAAGATGGACTCACTCAACAGCTTATTTCACAACCATATCCCGCTGTAGCCAGTCATGACCTCTGCGGCAGACTGGAAAAAGCAGGGTCTGATTTGAAAATTGATACATATACCGGTATAGTACTGACTATTGCAGCATTTTATCCCGAATTGGAGGAACTACCAAATTATTATTATAGCAAGGCAAATGTTATTGCAGTAGAGATGGAAGCAAGTGCACTTTTTGTTATAGCCAGTCTTCACAACATTAAAGCTGCTGCTATAATGGCTATTGATGGTATTGCCATTGATTTTGATGCAGATAGCTATGATCCGCACAGGGATAAAGTGGACCGGGCTATAAAAAAGGAGATAGAGATTGCTATTCAGGCTCTGGTTTAGCGTACAGTATTGTTTATAGAGCAGTTTGTAAGGGATTTAGGCTGACTATGCTTTAATATAGACTTGATTGGATTTGTCAAATATCCATAAAAACAAGGCTCCAGAGGATTTTTGTAAATATCATGGATGTATATTATATTATATTATAGACATGTAGAAAACAAGATACTTATGTTTACGAAAAACAAAGAGGGGTGAGTATTTTAATGAAAGCAAAAAAAGAATATTTTCAGGTTGCTGCTGAAGAAGTAATTAAGAAGTTTAAGGAGAGGAATATAGAAGGTTTTTACTGTTCTACATCAGAGGAAGCTGTTGAAAAGGCTATTGAACTTATTAAAGAGGGTTCCAGTGTTTCCTGGGGAGGTTCGATGACCCTGCAGGAGATAGGTCTACTGGATAAGTTGAAAGAGTCCAAGAATCTTAAAATTATGGACAGAAGTACTGCAGAGAATGCTGAAGAGAAGGCAGAAATATATTATAAAGCCTTGAATTGTGATTATTATTTGATGAGTTCAAATGCAATTACTCAGGATGGGAAATTAGTTAATATTGATGGCAATGGTAACAGAATAGCTGCTCTTATCTATGGGCCTAAAAATGTAATAATTGTTGCCGGTATGAATAAGCTTACAAAAGATGAAGAAAGTGCAATGAAACGAATCAGGAATTATGCTTCACCGACAAATGCCATCAGGCTTGAGCAGGATACACCATGTACAAAAACAGGAAAGTGTCATGAATGTCTGGTAGATGACTGTATCTGCTGTCAGACGCTGGTGACCAGAAAGTCAAGACATGATGATCGGATCAAAGTTATATTAGTTGGTGAAGAGCTGGGATTTTAGTTTATAACTTTTGAAATCTTTACACCTTCTAGATATAAAGAACTGTACTTTGGTACAGTTTACGAATTAATAAAAATAATATAAGATAAAAATATAGTCATGTATTTTACAAATGTCTAGTCATTTCGATCGATTGAGCTGTGGTTTTAAAGGGAAATGATAATAACGGAAATATAGAAGCTACACAGGATATAGTGTTTATTGTAGATTGGGGTTCGGGAGAGATAAGTCAGGCAGAAAGTTTAACACTTGCACCTGGAGATACCAGTACATTATTTTGACAAAATAAGCAGTCTTATTATTCTCGTTTTATAACTTCATTCCTTTCCGGACCGGTAGAGATATATTTAACTGGCAGTCCACATAATTCCTCAATTCTATTGATATATTTTTTGGCATTAGCCGGCAGGAGATTGTAGTCTGTAATACCTGTAATATCTTCTTTCCAGCCCGGTAGATTTTCATAAACTGGCTCCGCTTTCAGTAAATCAGGATAAATAGGGAAAGTAGTAGTCGTATTATCATTAATTCTATAATGAGTACATATTTTGAGGTCTTCAATCCCGCTCAGTATATCAAGACAGGTCAAGGTAATAGAATCTGCTGCCTGTAAGCTGCATCCATATCTAGTGGCAACTGCATCAAAATAACCAATTCGGCGTGGACGTCCTGTTTTTGCTCCATATTCTCCAGCTTTTTTACGGATAGTATCTGCCAAATCACCACTAATCTCTGTAACAAAAGTACCACTACCAACACAGGTGGAATAGGCCTTGGTAATCCCGATTATTTCTTTAATCTTTCGGGGTGGAATTGGTACTGATGCACAACTGTAAGCAGCCAGTGTGGAAGAGGAGGTTGTATAGGGATAGATACCATGGGTTATATCCCGCAGGGCACCAAGTTGTGCTTCCAGTAATATGTCCTTATCTTCATTGATTAATTTTGATATGATAGGCTGTATGTTTCTAATATAGGGCTTTATTTTTTCACCATAGTTATTAATCCATTCCATTATTTCACTGTAGTTTATTATCGCATGGCTACCTTTAGCGGTTTTTGCTGCATTTTTGTTTAGGCCTTTATTATCAAATTGTTCTATACTTCCTCTTATCATTTTATTTGGGTTTTTATAAATTCCTTCAAGACGTAAATTTGTATATTCTACAAGATCTTTTATTCTTCTTTTAAGATACTCAAGGTGAAATAGTTCCCCTACCTGAATTCCCTTTTTCATGTACTTATCTCCGTATACTGGTGCGATACCGCTCATTGTTGAACCATATTTCTTATCTTTTAATCTTTCATCTTCCAGTTTATCAAGTAGTCGGTGGAAGGGGAATATGATATTGGCTCTATCTGATATAATGATTTTACTCTCGTCAATTTTAATTCCCTGTTTCCTTAACTTTAATATTTCTTTAAAAAATGATTCGGGGTTTATTACTGAGCCGGGCGCTATAATATTAATGGTGTTATTATAGCAGATACCAGAAGGAACATTGTGAAAGGCGAACTTGCCGTGTTTATTAATAACTGTATGGCCTGCATTGTCACCTCCCTGATAACGGATAACGCAATCTACATTTTCTGCAAAGTAATCTGTCATTTTCCCTTTTCCTTCATCACCCCAGTTTAAACCTACAACAGCTTTAATCAAAACGATCACTCCCTCTTTTTGAATTTAAATTAATCTCAAGAAAACCTTATCCGCATCATTTCTTTGATCTGGGTGGTGAGGTTTACTTGTCATCTCCTATGTATATTTGTTCAGAGGTTATTAAGCTAACAAGTTAAAGTCCTCCTTACAAAAGAATTATATCCAGAAAATTTATATTAGTAAAATTAATAATTTTAATATATAATATTAGTGCAACTAATAGTAATTATAAAGTGAGAAGGGAGAGGATACTGTGTCAGTTAATCTTGAAAGATATAAGGTATTCTATTATACAGCAAAATATATGAGTTTTTCATCAGCAGCAGAGAACTTGTATATATCTCAATCTGCAGTCAGTCAGTCTATAAAACAGTTAGAAAAAGAACTAGAAGGAAAGTTGTTCTTGAGAACAGGACCTGGTATCAAGTTGACCGCAGAAGGAGAGGTACTATATAAGTACATTGAACAGGCCTATAGTTTGATCGTTGCTGGTGAAAAGAAATTAAACTCTATTCATGAGTTGAAGAGTGGAGAGTTGAAGATTGGTGCAGGTGATACAATCTGTAAACATTATCTTTTAGAATATCTTCAGAAGTTTCATGCCGAATATCCTGAGGTTAAGATACAGGTAACCAATAGGACCACTGATGAGATTACTGAATTATTAAAAAAGGGCGAAGTAGATATTGGTGTTATCAACCTCCCATATAGGGATGATAACCTAGAGATTAAAAAGGTGTTAGAAATTCAGGACTGTTTTGTAGCTGGTGAAAAATATAAAGCAGCTGCAGAAAAGGATCTTTCTATGAAAGATCTTATACAATATCCATTACTACTCCTTGAAGAAAAGGCAAATACCCGACGATTTATAGATAAGATCACTATTGAAAATGGTATTATCTTGAAACCTGAAATTGAACTGGGTAGTATTGATTTATTGGTTGAGTTTGCAAAAATCGGATTAGGAATAGCCTTTGTTATAGAAAGCTTTGTAAAAAATGAAATAGATGATGGAGAATTATATAAGTTGAATATCTCTGAGAACATCCCTACCAGGAGTATAGGTATTGCATCACTAAAGGGTATACCAATAACTAAAGCAGGAGAAATTTTCTTAAGTATGCTAATATAGTGTAGACCAGTTGACGATGCTGTATATTTAAAAATATTGTGCATTTTATAATTAGAAATATTCAAAAAATACTTGATATTAGAATTTAATATCAATATAATATATCTAACCATATATTTTTCTATTTAATGGTTATAGAATTGGAGAGGGAGAAAAAGAGGCAAGAGAAAGAAAAAGAAAAAGAAAAAGAAAAAGAA
>JBKGXW010000033.1:0-22148 GCA_046546395.1 Halanaerobiales bacterium | reverse complement strand
ATATCTGCCCATTTATATCAATAACCACAGCAAGAATTTCATCCTTCTCTATGTCAATACCAATAGTCAATAAAGATTGGGACTTTAATTCAAGTAAAACAGGCTTCCTTCCCCCACTAGATTCACCATATCCTATTTCACTTACTAAATTGTAATTCATTAATTTATTGACTATTCTGGACACGGTGGCAGCAGTCAGATTGGTCTTTTCCACTATTTCTGAACGGGATATTGGAGAGAAACTCCTTATTACTCTTAATATCTGCTTGGTGTTTAATTCATGCATTAACTCAAGATTCCCTGATAAATAATCCATTATTCTCACCACTTTTTTTCTTTTTGTAATAAAGCAATAATGTGAAGCAAAAGGTTGTCTTTAGATAGATAGAATAAATTGCACGTTTCGAGTTTTTTCACTGGATATATCCTGTTTGTTATTATGCTTGTTTTATATTTTTTTCTTTGTGTAAATAAGTATACATAAATAATAACATAAAACCATTTTTGGTCAATTAAAACAAGCTGAGGCCCACCGACATACTACCCAAAACAGTCAATTCTTCAATTCAATTAAAAGTACTAATAGATTAGATATTATTCAGTTCATATCAATTTTACAAGAAACTCATTAAATACATGTATAGAGGAATAACAACTATACTGATCAATATAGTAGTAGTAATTTTCACTGTAGCATATTCATGATCAGCACCATAGGCCTGTCCTACAATAGCAATGGTAGTCATAGCAGGCATAGCTGATTCCAACAGGAAAACCTTTGCCATCAAAGACTGTGCAACCGGGAAAAATCTCAGCATTATTAAGATAAACAGCGGGGTTACTACAAATCTACCCAGGGTTACAGCCAGCATATCCTTCCCAAATTTAAGGTCAGACAAATTAATAGAATAAATAATTGTACCAATTATCAACATAGAAAGAGGGGTCGTTAAGTTACCCATATATTTACAGGTGTCTAATATGAACTTAGGTAAATTAATCTCCAGCAAAATTAGAATAATTGAAATTATATAGGAGGCCAGTATTGGTGAAAAAATCCTTCTCAATGTCGAGAACGAGATTAATTTATTCACTGAACTTTTTGACCGTCCAGTTGGCATTAGAAGATCCGCCAATGGCTGCATGAACAGCGATCGCATTTTCGAAAGCCTTCTCTGTCATAATTTGATCAACAGTAATATTATTTTCAACTAACTGCAGCAAATAAGACGGAACCATCTCAGTCATTTGACTCAAATATCTACTATTTGCCGGTATGAGAGCTGAGCCAGGCAGAGCAAGACCAAAGGCCTCTGCCATAACCTGCATGGTTGAGGCAGTACCCATGAACTGACAGGCACCACAACTTGGACAGGCAAATCTTTGAGATTCAAGATACTTCTCTTTAGGTATCTCACCTTTCTTATACTTTGCATAATAAAGAGCTGTATGGTCAACAGTTACACCTTCAATCCCCATCGCCATCGAGCCCCCAGGTACATGAATGGTCGGCATATTTATTCGTGCAGCAGACACCAGATGGCCGGGGACCGCTTTATCACAGGAAGATATCATTATCATACCATCATGTGGGGTTGCCTTTGCCTGTATCTCTACCATATTGGCTATCATTTCCCTTGATACCAGTGAGTAATTCATTCCATCATGCCCCTGAGCAATACCATCACACATATCACTACAGATAAATGAAGCACCTTTTGCTCCATTACCCGAAAGACTATTCAATGATATATCTATCAGCTTATCCAGATGAAAACTACCCGGATGACCATGACCATAAGTACTACTTACAATCACCTGAGGCTTAGTGAGATCCTCTTCTGTCCAGTTCATTCCCATCTTTAAAGCGTCAAGCTCTGGACTGGTTTCCCGTATTTTCTGACTCTTTAACATATGATCGCTCCTATCCGAAATTAAACATTAAACAAAAATTGTGATAAATATATTACAGCAGTAAGTGTAAAAGCACTCAATATCGTACTGGTCATTACAACCTGTGAAGCAAAATCTGGTTCATTGTTAAACTCCACTGCTATTAATGCTGTATTTACGGCAGAGGGTACTGAAGAAGATATAAATAAGACCTGTGTGCCATCACTCCTTCTATACCCATTATATTTATCAGGAGATAGGCCAGGACTGGCCCACCTAATAACCTGTAAAAGCGCCACCGGAATCAAACCATCTCTTATATATTCGATAGATGGCCAGAAGAAGTACTCTCTAAGGTCAATATTTATATACTTAAAAAATATAGCTAATATAATAGCATATAAAGCTGGCATTGACATCACTTTTTTTACGGTGTCAAGATAATGCATTTGACCTCTTGCTGCATTAAAAAAACCAATTGAATAGGTTGATAAGTTCTGAACAACCAGAATCATAATCTGGATAGAAACTGCATAACTGGCATAGGGTGTATCGCTAAATACAAGCATTACCAGTGGTAAACCAAAATTCCCTGAATTATAAAACATAATTGAGTTACTCAGGGCAGTCGACATAGACATCTTATGGTTCATTATTTTGGATACTATCCATCCAGTACCAGCTAATAAGACAAGCATTATCACTCCAAAAAAAATAGCAGTTAAAACTTCAAGATTTATTTCTGTTTCATAAACTTTTACAAATATTAGGACTGGCACAAATATAAAGATATACACCTTGCTGAGGGTAAATATATCTAATTTGAATTTACTTGCAAGAAAATAACCAAGGTAAACAATTATAAATATGGGTAGAATATTATTAAATACTACAAATGCAAAGATGTTCAAAGTTAATACCTCCATTGTATCATATAGTTCATAGTATAGGAATAATTCTCTTCTAAAAATTCTAGAAGATGAAATTACGTACAAGCGTAACTCCATCTTCTAATTAAAGAGGATTTATATATGCTGTTTCATAGCATAATATCGTGAAACATATTTGTACCTGCTAAGTCTACTAGACATTATTTCAAAAGTTGTTAGTACTAATTCTATTATTTATCCCTTTACACTACCAGATGTTATACCCTCTACAATATACTTCTGGAAGAAAACAAATATAACAAATAGTGGTACCAGGGATAGTACTGACATCGCAAACATGGCACCCCAGGAGCTTCCACTGGTTGCATCTACAAACATCCTCAGCGCAATAGCAATAGTAAATTTGGAAACATCACTAAGGTAAAGTAGCTGTGTAAAGAAATCATTCCATGTCCAGATAAAAGTTAAAATACCTGATGTAATAAGAGCTGGAACTGAAAGTGGCATCATAAGGCGTAGATAGATTCCTATCCTACTGGCACCATCTATTCTAGCAGATTCCATTATTTCATTAGGTATTGTCTTCATATATTGAACAAGTAAGAAAACGAAAAAGGCATCTGTAGCAAAAAATCTGGGAACATATAGTGGTAAAAAGGTATTAATCCAGCCGAGTTTATGGAAAACGATATAGGTTGGTATCAGCCTGACATGGTATGGCAGCATAAGTGTACTCATCATTATAACAAAAAATACCTTTCTAAGTGGAAAATCAAGTTTTGAAAAGGCAAAAGCGGCCATTGAAGAACTGATCAACGTCCCTATAACAACCATAAAGGTGACAAAAAATGAATTTGCAAAAAATCTACTAAAGGTATATCCTGACATTCCCCGCCAGCCAATAATATAGTTCTCCAGAGTAAATACCTCCGAAAAAAAGGATTTAGATGTAAATATTTCAGTACTTGGTTTAAATGAACTACTCAACATCCATAGTAAGGGGTAGATCATAATAAACCCAAGTGCTATTACAAAAATATGAATAAATATTTTTTTATTAAATCTCTTTTTCTGTTTAGTGTTATTATCAATAAATTTACTGATCATTTTCATTAAAGCACCTCCCCTTATCCTTCATAATAAACCCACTTCTTGGAAGACCAGAATATTATTCCAGTAAACACTCCTATCATAATTAATAACAGCCAGGCCATAGCTGATGCATATCCCATCTGGAAGAAAGAAAACCCGCGTTGATACAAATAGAGGGAATACAATAATGTACTACCAACCGGTCCTCCTCTACCATTACTGATTATATATGCTGGTGTAAAGGCCTGAAAGGCTCCAATTATAGTCATAATCAAGTTAAATAATATCATTGGTGTTATCAAAGGAATTGTAATACTAAAAAACTTCCTTATACTTCCAGCACCATCGATATCAGCTGATTCGTATAGTTCTTCAGGTACCTGTTTAAGTGCGGCCAGAAATATCAGCATAGAGGAACCAAACTGCCAGATCATCAGTACTATCAAAGTATATAAGGCTGTTTTAGGATTAGAAATCCAGTTCATACCTTCAATCCCAAATATATTCAAAAAATCATTTACTATACCCTCACTATTAAATATCTGCCGCCAGAGAATTGATATAGCAACACTTCCACCGAATAATGTAGGAACATAGTAGACTGCCCGGTAATATCTTAACCCTTTAATTTTTCTATTAAGTAATACAGCAACCAGTAATGCAAACCCCATTCTAAATGGAACACTTATTAAAACAAATCTGAAAGTTACACTCAGACTCTGTATGAATTTTCTATCACTAAAGAGTTTGAGATAATTTCCTATCCCTACAAAATTTGGAGGGTTTAATATATTATAATTTGTGAAAGAAAAATATAGTGATGCAATCATCGGAATTATTGTAAATACCAGTAGACCTATTAACCAGGGAGCCAGGAAAAAATATCCTGCCCAGTATTTCTTTATCCACTTAACCATCTCTACCTCCACAGCCGCTGCAAAGGCTATTATAATCAAATGAATCTCTACTGTAATTAATATCTAGGCACAATATAATACCAAATCCCTTAACAAATAAGGATTTTACAGTAATGCTCATTTGATTACTCCCATTAGTAAGGTTCTCATTGCAGCATTATTATGAGAACCTGTGCCTCAAAACTCTCTTTTCTAAAAGAAAACGATGCTGTATTAATTGAACTCTTTGATAATCTTGTTGAAAACTTCATTGATGAAGCAGGAATCTCTACTAATATACAACGAATGGATTCTACTATGATTAAAACTAACATAAAACATCTTTCTCGTATTCAATTAGTACATAAAATAGCAGTAAATTTTATCGACACTCTTCCTACTCATAAGAAGAAACAAATTCATAAGAATATTTTAAGAATCTTTAAACCTGAGAACTTTAAAGAATTTGTTAATAAGCATTCTAAAGAAGAAGTTCTTGAAAATATATGTGGAAAACTATATGATTTAAAACTCCGATTTAAGAATGATCTTGAACTAAACGATACTAAAGAATACAGACAACTGTGTCGAGTACTGGAAGATCAGTCTATAGTAAGCTCACAGGAAATTAAAGTTAAAGATGATACTGATATTGCTCCTGACTCATTACAAAATCCAGGTGATGAGGATGCTACTTATCGTAAAAAAGGAAACAAAGCATACCAGGGATATTCAGTAAATATAAGTGAAACAGCTAGTAAAGATAATCCTATACAAATGATAACTGATGTAAAGATTGAACCCAATATCAATAGTGACGTTAATTTCTTAAATGATAATCTTAATACTATCAAGAATAAAACTGATTTAGAAAAATTAATAGTTGATGGTGCTTATTATGGCCCCGACACTAAGGAAACTAGTATTCAAAATGATGTTGAAATATTACCAACCACTTTAACTGGAAAAGACCCTAAATATTCTACTGCTGATTTCACTATAGATCCTGAAAAAGGTATTCTTAATTGTCCCATGAATTACGCTCCCATTAAGACTAAATATCTGAAGAAAAATGATAGCTATGCTGCCTGGTTTGCAAAAGACACCTGCGAGGACTGTGATAATCGTGCTAACTGTCCCATTGTTGAACAGAAAAAGAATATGACTGTTCGTTTTACTGGCAGCCGTCACCAGAATGATATACTAAGATCTGAACTTAAAAAACCAGAAAACAAGGAGCTCCAGAGATTACGACCTGCTGTTGAAGGTACATTCTCTGCGCTAAAAAGAGCATATGGTTTAGGCAAATTAAAAGTAAGGGGACTTCAGAAGGCCTCGCGGTCAGTCCTGTTTAAATGTATTGGTTATAATTTCAATCAGTTAGTTAAAGGATTGAAAAAAGGGTTAACAGATGAACAAAAACAAACAGTCTTAGCAAATAGTTAACACAGTATCTCTCTATTATGTTATATAAATATTTAATGTTAACTACAAATATATTTTGAATTTAAAACATATAAATCTATTTTTTGATTTATTATTTCTAATGTTTTCGCAGTAGAATCATTCATTAAATATAAATATTTAAAATATAAATTCAGGTAAGAATAATTTAAAAGCGGTTTTCGCAAGAATTAAGAATAGTTCCTTTCCTGATGCCTGGTTTAATATAGTGTAAATCTGTAGCTTTTAATGGTATATTTGTTTTCTCTGTACGAAAACCGCAGTTTTGTTATTTATATAGTGTTTTGTATCACTCTGTTTAATCTAAGCTATTTTCCTTTTTAGATAGCTTTCATTAATTATTCATTGAAAGAATATCTTTAGCACCCTGCATGAATTCAGCTGCACCCTCTTCTGGTGTCAGATATCCAAAGGATACTGATTGAGCAACTTCTTCAAAAAGTGCAATTACTTCTGAAGAACCAGTAGGAGGTTGTGGTGCTGTATCAGCTAATTCTTGAGCATAAGATACAAATTCAACTGTCCTCTGATCAGAAGCCTTCAGATCATCCATAATAACTTCCTGGGCAGTAGTTGTTGGAGGTACACCCTGTTCCAGTTTGAATATTTTCTGAGACTCTTCATCATTAAGGAAGAAGCTTACTAATTGAGCTGCCGCTTCCGGATGTTCCGTACCTGAGGTAATTGCAAATTGTGCACCTTCAAGATACTCACCAGGTTCACCATCTTCCAGGTGAGGCATACGCACTATACGTATCTCGCCATCATTTTTGACCTGATCCTGATATAGCCATAACTGATTAGCCGGGATAGTACTTACAGCTATTTTATCTGTATTGAACAGATTCTGTTCCAGAGGGAGTCCTGCGTACTCGACACCAGTTTCAGCATCAGGAATAGCGTCTTTATCTCTTAAATCTTTCCAATACTGGAACCATTCCGCTACAATTTCTTCAGAAAACCCGAGTTCACCATCTTCAGTATATGCTACCTCGCCCTTAGATCTGGCAAAATATGCAAACTGTGGAATAAACATAGCTGAATCGTCTCCAGCACCCCACATATCTAGACCTTTTGATTTAGCGGCTTCTCTAACCTCTATAGCTTTTTCAGCAAACTCTTCATATGTCCAGTCTCTTTCCGGATATGATACACCAAGTTCATCAAATGTTTGAGTATTATAGATATAACCAGTCATGGTAACACCCTGTGGAATCATATACTGTTTACCATCAGCAAGACCAGTGTCTAATATCGACTCTGGAATATCATCTACATCAAGTACTCCTGATTCAATGAAAGGTGCTAAATCTACCAGTGCCCCCCTTGGAGCATAATCAGCAACATAACGTGGATGCATACCTACCACATCTGGAGCTGTTCCACCGGCTGCCTGTGTCGACAATTTGGTCCAGTACTGATCCCAGCTTCCTGGATGTCTGTCAACATTAATATGTGGATAAGTGTCTTCAAACCTATCTACAATCTCATTGTAAACCTCATGTCTAGCTGTATCTCCCCACCACGTAAATGAAATATTCACTTCTTCTTCTGCCATTACACTGGAAACACCAGCAAACATACTAATCAATAGTGCAATTGCAATAATTGATAAATACTTTTTCCTCATAATATTTATTCCCCCTTTATTTTTTTGAAGATCTCTCTTTATTCAAGACCTTCAGTTTCTACTGTCTCGTCAAGTTCTAAGCCGGCTTCGATATATTTTTTACGTCTGGCTATCTTATCACCTTTCATTTCCTGATAGGCATATTTATAAACATCATAGATCAACTTATTAGGTACTACTACAACACCATCACCATCAGCAACTATAAGGTCATCAGGATAGATCGCTACACCACCAATTGCAATTGGAATATCTTTTTCATAGTAACGAATACGGGCCTGATCCATAGGTTGTGAAACAAATTTAGACCAGACAGGTATTTTTTGTAATATACATTCATCTGTATCACGAATACCTCCACCATTGGTCAAAAACCCAACTGCACCATCAGTCATACAGCCAAGAGTATTATTAGAACCCAACAAACCAACATCAATGCCACATACATCTAAACAAATAAAATCTCCTTCTTCAATATCACCGGCCCAATCATCGGTACAAACATTGCCATAATACCAGTTGACCCACTCAGTATATTCATCACCAGTCACCTTAGGCACCGGGCCTTCATATGGTAAGTAACGTGCCGTTCTGGCAAATCCTATAGCTTTTGTACGCCAGAGTGGTCTAATGCTGTGGTCAATAGTACCATAGTGATGATACCCACACCAGTCCATTCCATCTCTTACGTCTGTTACCCTGAAATCCTTGTACATTTCCAATATCTTTTTCTTCTCTTTTTTATCCATTTTTTATTTCCTCCTTGATATATTGCCTAATAATATATATTCTATATCGTGGTAGTTTAATGTCCCCCCTTTTTTACTTTTTGTTTTTAGCTTTAATATCAGTTATAAAGTAATTATATTTAATTTTTCAAATAGTATCAATATATAAACTATCAGAAAAACTGGTAATTATTTGAAGCATTTAGTGCAAGTTGCACAATTAAGTTGATAAGATAAAACAAGTCTCTCCAGTACCATTATTTTTTAATAATTAAAGGTAATCATATACTAATTTATAGTAGAACAACGGCTTATATGTCAGGGGATAATTGCCCATAACCCATATCATGCATTACCCTTTTCATATCACCAGAAACCCTTTTGATGATAATCTCGGATACAGTTAAAATCCTGCATCCTTTTTCCAGGTGACCCCCAAAAGCCTGATCATTCTGGGCAAGTGCTATATGAAGATGTGGTTCCCCATCTGCTATAACACCCTGCAGATTTATAAACTCAATGGTACCCTCTTTTTTAATAAACCTATCTTTCCAGGGCTTTTCATCACCAGGATCAACAATGTGATAATGTGCCTCAGACAAACTCCCTATACCAGAGACTATTACACCGTTTTTTATATCCAATTCCTCTATAGCCTCTTCTATTGATTCCAGTAAATCATCACCAGAATCCAGACCCAATGCAATTACTTCCTCTTCAACACCTACTGAAAAACACCTCATATTTTCCTCCTTTTTATCGCCCTTCAACCTATCAGACTGCTGCCTGTGCCACCTGGAGTAATCCTGGCTTACTTATATTTTGTATAGACAACCCTTGGCTCTGTAAAAAAGTATTTATTGGTAGTACCAATAGAGAATGGTCCATAACCGGAATTTTTGGTTCCTCCAAAAGGCATATGCATTTCACTGGCAGTTCCATGATTTACATTAATCATCCCGGTTTGCTCTCTATTAATAAACTCATTAATAAAGTCTAACCTATCTGAAAAAACAGCTGCTGCCAATCCATACTGGGTATTATTACTTACAGCAATTGCTTCATCAAAGCCTTTTACAGAAATAATAACAAGTACAGGGCCAAAGATTTCTTCTTTTGCCACTTTCATATCAGGGGTTACATCTGTGATAACAGTGGGCTCATAGTAAGCCCCTTTATCATATATTCCACCTGAAAGTATATTACCACCTATTCTTACATTAGCCCCGGCTTCTCTGGCACTATCAACATATCCAGCAATGCTTTCCAAGGCAGCCTGGTCAATAATAGGTCCAATATCAGTACCCTCATCCATACCCTTTCCAACTTTGAAGTCTTTAACTTTTCCGATAATTAAGTCCTCTAATTCAGCCCGGTGTTTCTCAAGCACAACAACACGACTGATGGCAGTACACCTTTGGCCTGCATTGGAAAAAGCAGCACTAACTATCTCTGAAGCGGCATTTTCTAAATCACTATACTCTGCTACTACAGCAGGATTTTTACCCCCCATTTCCAGTTGAACCCTGGTAAAGTTCCTGGCAGCAGCTACATTTATGTGTTCTCCCACTTTCGTTGAGCCGGTAAATGAAATACCTTTAATCTTTGGATTGCTGACCAGAGCATTACCCACCTTACTACCTTTACCTACAATCAAATTAACAACCCCTGCAGGAAATCCAGCCTTATCCAGTAAATCAACAATAAGTGTAGCTGTCAGGGGTGTACTGGATGCCGGTTTAAAGACAACGGTACAACCAGCAATTAAAGCAGGTACAATCTTTCTCAGTGGAGTTATAACAGGGAAATTCCATGGTGTAATGGCCGCAACAGGACCTATAGGTACACGAAGAACACTATTCTTGACATTAGGTCTAGTACTGGGCAGTGTCAATCCTTCCAGCCTTGCCGCCTCACCTGTAACATAATATACCTCTTCAATACCGCGTTTGGTTTCTCCCAAGGCTTCTTTCAAAGGCTTACCCTGTTCCAGTGACAATGATTCAGCAAGGTAATCAACATTTTCTTCACACAACTCAATAAAGGTGTACATAAGCTTGCTTCTTTCGGTAATGGTTGTATTAGACCACACCTCAAAAGCCTTATCAGCACTTTTTACTGCTCTATCAACATCTTTTTCTGTAGAGAGGGGGAACTTACCTACTAATTCATCACTGGCAGCCGGATTATATACATCATAGTAATCACCAGAACCCGATTCAACCCACTCCCCATCTATAAAATTCATATATCTATTATCTCTTTTCACTATATTCTTCCTCCTCATTTGGTAAATAATTAATTAATGTCTTCTAATCCTTTCTGAAAAAAATAACTTATCTGAAAATACAGTTTTACATTGATATTATCTATCAAGTGCATCTGGGTTTAATAAGTTGGGCATCTTATTACCTTTCAATCCAGCAAGCAAATTCTCTGCTGCCATAGTTCCCATTTTTGTCCTTGTTTCTATACTGGCACTGGCTATATGAGGAGCCAGAATTACATTGTCTAACTCTACAAGACCGGGCATAAGCTCAGGTTCATTTTCATAGACATCCAGACCTGCACCGGCAATCTCACCCTCTATTAGGGCCATTACCAGGGCCTTTTCATCAACAATGGGACCACGGGAAGTATTAATCAAATATGCAGTCTTTTTCATTAATTCCAGTTCACTTTGACCTATCAGGTGTTTTGTTTCGGGAATAAGGGGAACATGGATACTTACAAAATCTGATAAGCTTAATAATTCGTCAAGTTCAAGGTATTCTATCCCCAGCTCTTTTTCTTCTTCAGGGGATAATCGGAAGGCATCATAATAAACCACCCTCATATTGAAACCTTTAGCTCTACTGGCAAAGGCCTTGCCAATACGCCCCATACCAATCACACCCAGTGTCTTGCCATGAACATCACCACCCAGAAACATCATTGGTCCCCATCCCTCGTATTTTCCAGCTCTGACAAAGCGATCAGCTTCAACAACCCTTCTGGCGGTTGCCATCAACAGGGTCCAGGCAAAATCAGCTGTTGTATCAGTGAGAACCCCTGGTGTATTGGAAACAGGTATTCCTCTTTCAGTACAGGCATCAAGATCTATATTGTTATAACCAACAGCATAATTAGCTATGACCATTAAGTCTGGATTTAAATCAAGTAGATCAGCATCTATTGTATCTGTAAGGAGGCATAAAAGACCATCAATTCCCTCTATAGCCTCTTCAAGCTCTTCCCTTGTCAAAATTCTATCGTGAGGATTAACTTCCATATTACATTCAGCAGAAATCATATCCAGAGCCTTTTGCGGCAACTTCCTGCTAACATAAACCTTTGGCCTACTCATTGGCATCACTCCTTTCTCATTATATTAATTTGTACTACAACTATATTATTTACCGATATAATTTACCGGGATAGCTTGCACCACATGACGAAGTATCAGCAAAACTATCGGACAGCTTAATCCAGGTAATTGAAAATTTATTTTATGGTATAACTGCGAAAAGCTTATCTCTCGCTGCAAGACAAATTATTTGAGTCATCTAAGGTTCGTATTCACTTAAAATATGGCTTCCTAATCTATGGGACATCCTGACCCGCGATATTCAAATTGGTCTTCGACCATAATTATCAAAAGGAGAATTTGATAGTGCCAAAGATCAGGCACCATGCTCACAACAAGCGTTGCGACACAAGTCGATTCGTTAGCACTGCTGCCTACATTGCGTGTTAAATTAAGGCAGCAGTGTTCGGCCCTATTTTGCGTTCATACTTATCAAAATTCCTTGCGAAAAACTTGTTATTTGCTTAATATAACCTTTTCACAGTAGAATTATTTTATATAGCTCTCAAAATCCTTGCCATACTTTTCACCAAGGTTGACCAGTTCAGAATATACTCCCTCACCGATTGGTATTCCCCTTTCAAGACGATCTTCCATAATCTTATATTCAATTTCTCCAGGTAAATAAACCTCATCATAACCAGGGGCAGGGGGTACATTTTTGATCTCCCTGATTATCTGGTCTACCCTTTCCTTAAACATCTCTAGTGGCAGTAAACCAGCAATATTGATGGCACCAATAAAATGACCGACATTCTGAGGATTCTCAAAATCTGTCCACATATTGTTAAGATGTGGACCCCAGAAAGCACCGGTTAATACACCACTTAATATATCTACCAATAGAGCCAGGGCTGATCCCTTGGGACCTCCCAGTGGTAATACAGCACCATCTAAGGCAGCCTTTGTATCTGTTGTAGGGTTACCATCTTTATCAACCGCCCAACCTTCAGGTATACCTTTGCCTTCCTTATCAGCCAGAATTATCTTACCCTGAGCTACTACACTTGTAGCCATATCGATTACTATCGGCAGTTCTTCCCCAGTTGGGATAGTCACGGCCAGCGGATTTGTACCAAAAAACGGTTTTGAGCCTCCAAAAGGAACCATTGTTGAAGGTGCATTGGAAAAGACAAGACCGATCTGATCTTCCTCCATTATTTTCATACCAAAAAAGGCTGCTGTCCCAAAGTGATTACTATGTTTGACTCCTACAAATCCTGTACCTTTCTCATCTGCCATTCTAGAGGCCTCTTCCACAGCCCTCATGCCAACAACCTGTCCCTGACCATTATCACCATCAAGAATGGCAACTGTATCCATACTCTGCTCCAGTTTCATCCGGGGATTTTTGTTTACCACCCCTTCTTTGAGTCTCTTAGTGTAGATAGGTAGTCTGGTAATACCATGTGTATCTACACCCCTCAGATTTGCATCTATTAATGACTCTGATACTATACCAGCATCCCTTTCTAAAAGACCTACCTCCATCAATATGTCCTTACTGAAAGCCGCCAGTCCATTATTATTTAGATACACTTCTTTTTCTCCCATTTTCTAATCACTTCCTTACTCTAGCAACGTTTTGTATGACAAATTCGTTTCACAAACATGGGTCAATCAAGTGAATAAAATATTTCTATATCTTGCTTCAATAATTATTATAATGGTATGTCCCCAGGGGCCGGTGCTACTCACCAAGATTCCTTACAAAAAAATTGCTATTTGCACCACAGGCACTACTAATATTGACATTAATGTAGCTTAATATAACCTTTTTGTGTTTGAATCTTACAATGAATTTCTACATATCTTAATAAGGTCATCGATATCTGGTCTATGTGGATTAACGAGATTATTACCACTCTTAATTGCGTCTTCAGCAATTACAGGTATCATATCTTCATCAATGTCTACAATTTCTTTAAAATGCAGAGGGATATCTATATCCTGCATTAAATTCCTTACAGCATCTACCGATTTCCTTGCTGCTTCCATTAGAGTCAGGCCCTCAGTTTTTTCTCCCATTAATTCCGCTACTTTAGCGAACTTCTCTGGATTAGCTATTAGATTAAATTCCATTACATTGGGTAATAAAATTGCATTGGCAATACCATGAGGGATTGGATAATATGCCCCAAGAGGTGATGACCAGGCATGAGCAATTCCCAATCTTGTTTCATTGAAGGCAAGTGCAGCTATCAAGCTGCCCATTAGCATCCCATCTCTGGCTTCCATATTGTCACCATTGGCAACGGCCAGTCTCAGATTATCTGCGATTAATTTGATTGACTTTTCTGCCATTGCCTCAGATATTGGCTGAGTTGCAGTATTAACATAAGACTCAACAGCATGAGTTAGTGCATCCATTCCTGTAGCTGCTGTTATATGTGCTGGTAAACTCCTGCTAAGCTCAGGGTCACAGATTGCAACATCCGGCATCATACTAACACTACCAATCCCTGTCTTAATATGATTTTCCTTATCACTGATAACAGCCCATACAGTAACTTCACTGCCTGTGCCTGCTGTAGTTGGTATAGCGATAATTGGAAGGGGTTTATTTTCAATCTTCTCCAGTCCGGCATAGTCCAGAACATCTCCGGGATTAGTGACCATTGCTGCAACTGCTTTGGCAGTATCCATTGAGCTTCCGCCACCTATTCCCATTATAAGTCCACACTCTTTTTTCTTTGCCAACTCAGTTGCCTCTTCTACTATATCTACACCTGAATCAGCCCTGACTTCATCATAAACAACATATTCAACACCAGCCGCCGATAAGGATTTAAAAACCGGATCCAGGATACCTGCTTCAAAGACCCCCTTATCTGTTATTACCAGTACCTTCCCAGCCCCCAGCTTATTAACCTCATCACCCGTTGATTTAACAGATCCGATCCCATAAACTATTCGGGTTGGCATTTCATAAGTAAAAATATTATCATTGATCTTCATTTGTGTCTTTCCTCCTTATTTCTTCCAGATTTATTATTTCAAATTTTCTGGTGATTTGCTCTCAATAGAAACATGTATATACTCTGTGTAAAACATGATAATGGCAAAATTATGAAAGAAGGAAATATATGACTTATTTCCGGTTTTTAATTAATAACTCCCTCATAATTTGTTCAGATGTTAATTTAATCCACCTGGCCGTATTATCAATGGCCTCATCCATAGTCACAGGCCTCTGGCAAATACTGAATATAACATCAATACCTGATTCAACTACCTGATGAGAGTCATTTTCCAGCGAACCTGCAATAGCTATAACAGGAAGCTTATACTTTTTTGCCCTGCGAGCGACACCCAGTGGGGTTTTACCCATCAAGGTCTGTCTATCTATCTTTCCTTCACCAGTTATAACCAGATTGACTTCCCTTAAATAATCATCAATACCTGTGATATCAAGTACCAGGTCAATCCCTGACTTAATAGTAGCATTTAGAAATACAGATAAGCCAACTCCCATTCCACCAGCAGCTCCACCCCCTATAATATCATCAACCTGCTGGCCTAATTCGGTTTTTACTACACCTGCAAAATATCTGAAACAATTATCAAGAAATTCTACAATTTCAAGAGTAGCCCCCTTTTGTGGGCCAAATACATAAGCGGCCCCTTCCTGGCCATATAGTGGGTTTGATACATCACTGGCAGCAATAACCTGGACAGTTTTTAATCTTTTGTCGAGATTACTTACATCAATTCTTTTAATACTGGCTAATTGTTCACCACCAAAAGCAACCTCATTACCATTCATATCCTGAAAACTTATTCCCAGGGCCTGTGCCATACCGACCCCTGCATCCATAGTTGCGCTTCCACCCAGCCCAATAATTATTTTATCTACACCTCTATCCAGGGCAGCTTTTATAAGTTCACCTGTACCATAGGAGGTAGTCTTTCTTGGATCTGCTCTATCAGCAGGAACCAGAGGCAGACCAGAAGCAGCTGCCATTTCTATAATAGCAGTATTCTCTGTACCCAGTATCCCAAGATATGCCTCTACCGGTTCCCCAAGGGGTCCTGTCACCTGCTGATTTATTAACTCTCCATCTGTTGCATCTACCAGAGACTGTACAGTACCTTCACCACCATCGGCCATAGGTAATGTATATATCTCAGCCTGTGAAACTGCATTTAATATTCCCTCTTTGATATTTCTTGCGACTTCCATTGCTGACAAACTTCCCTTAAACGAATCTGGTGCAACCAATATCTTCATCCCGTACACCCCCCTACTTTCTTTTATAAAAAACTATTAATAATAATTAAGACATTAGATATAAAGACTCATGGAAAATCATATTAATAAAAGATTTATTTTTTTACACTTTTCAAAGCCTTACTCCAGGCTCTGTTTAACATGGAATAATCATGACCCATCTCTATCATGTTAACCCCTATATCGGTGTACTTGCGAGCTTCTTCATCCCATGGCTCACCAATAGGTACTATAATAGATTTACCATTTTTTCGAGCAGCTTCTGCAGTACGTCTGATTGCACTCTGTACGTCAGGGTGATTCTTATTTGGTTTATCCAGACCAATAGAAATCGAGTAATCTGCAGGACCAAACATTACAAAATCCAGTCCCTCAACAGCCATTATCTCTTCTATATTGTCAACTGCTTCTTTTTTCTCTATCATAATACCAACCATTGGTTCACGATTGCTCCACTCTCTCCACTCATCTGCAGGCACCGTACCATACCCAGCTGAAAAACAGAGTCCGCTGAAACCACGGTCCCCATATGGAGGAAATTTGGCTGCTCGAACTACTTCCTCTACCTCTGCTGAATTATATATGTTAGGAATAATAATTCCTCCAGCTCCTATTTCAAGCACCTTTCTTATTAGATAAGGATTCCCTTTATCTACCCTTACCAGTGGTGTTATATCTGATATAACGGCAGCCCTGATCATATGTTCCATCATATCGTCCTGTCTCCAGGCATGTTCATTATCTATCCGGCAGAAATCATAGCCAAGAAAACCGGCCAGTTCCACCAGATTGGGGCTATAGGCACACATACATGTACCATATACTACCTCATCATTTGCCAACTTTGCTCGTAACTTATTTGGTTTAAGATCCACAACTTTTCCTCCCCTGTAATTAACTAGCCAGGAAAATATATTTTCCTTAGCATTCATAAGCTTCATTATTCATTAATAACTTCATTAAAACTAAATTAATAAATTTGATTGATAAATTTCTTTCACAATAATCTGGATTTTCATAATTTATACTTTAATGATAAGTCTGGAAATTTAATCAAACTTAGTACCCTCACTTCGATCTGTAGCTGGCGCCGGAGCAACCGGTGCGGATATTTCTGTTATCTCTTTCCGCCATTCTGGTGTCATATCAACATTAATAGCATCAAGGGATGCTTCCAGTTGTTCCAGATTACGGGCACCAATTAATGGAGCTGTGATATCTGGATGATTCATAACCCAGGAAACTGCCAGTGTCACTGGAGTGATCCCCTTATTTCTTGCATATTCAATAAAATCCCTGGTAACTTCAAAATATTTCTTTTCACCATAGCGAGCTGCATATCGCGGGTCCTCCACTATACGCCCACCGGCATCTTCTTTCAGATACTTTCCTGTTAAAAGACCACCGCCAAGGGGACTATATGAAACTACACCCAGTTTTTCTGACTTTGCCAGGGGTAATATTTCGACTTCAACCTGTCTTTTAACCAGATTATACATTGGTTGAATACATTCAAATCTAGCCAGACCTTCTTTAGCAGATATACCAAGAGCCTTAGCAATCTGCCATGCAGCCCAGTTACTGACTGCAGCATATACTATCTTCCCCTGCCTCTGCAGGTCATCAAGAGCCCTCAGAGTATCCTCAATACAGGTGTTTTTGTCAAACTTATGGACAAAATAAAAATCAATACGGTCAGTACCCAGACGTCTTAGGCTGTCCTCAACCTCCATCATAATATGTCTTCTTGAGAGACCTTTATCGTTAACATTATCACCTGTTGGGTAATAAACCTTTGAAGTAATAACCAGTTCATCCCTCTTACCCTTCATCAGCTTCCCCAGTATCTCCTCTGACCTTCCATCATTGTAATTACATGCCGAATCAAAAAAATTAATCCCTAAATCAAGACAGCGGTTAAACATCTTTCTTGATTCAGTTTCATCAGCAATTCCTCCAAAGGACATCGTGCCCATACAGAGGCTTGATACCTTCACTCCTGTCTTTCCCAGTAAATTATATTTCATATTATCCCTCCTGAAAGATAATTACATTAGTTTTATCCTATAATAATAGTATTATAGAAAGATCTTATAAACAATATATAATTTAATTGAAAATTTGCCTATTAAACAGCATTGTTTTGTGCATAGTGCATAATCATTGAAACTACCTCTTTAAAAATTCTTGAATAATACTTTCTAATTTTCATGTGCATATATGGGCATATTCACCTTACAGGAATCAAGCAAAAAAGGGACATTATCTGTCCCCTAATTAGTCTATCTATAAATTTTTCTGACTCATTGTCTTAAATCACCTAATTACTGAGTTGTAAACTTATCTCCACATCTATAATGTCTTATACCTTACTCTTTTTGTTTTACAGTATTCTTCCTGATATCCTCTTTTTTATACAGATATAAATGATAGGCAAGATGTAATGTGAACAGGTATCGAGCATTCCTGGGATCAAGACCTGTTAGTTCTTCTATCTTGTTCAATCGATATAAAAGTGTATTTCTATGAATAAACAAAGAATCAGCAGTCTGACTTAAGTTGAGATCATTTTCTACCAATGCTTCGATAACTTCACCAATATCAGTATTTCCAAAAATATCTGCTATATCGTTTTCCAGCATATGATGTAGATAATATTCAGCCGAAGTAGATTCCAGATAAGGAATGAAGTAGTCATACCCCAGATGATCAAGGAAATAAATCTTTTCTTTAGCCTCATAAATCCTTTCCCCAACCTCCAGGGCATGTTTTGCACCTTCATAGGATAAATGAAGTTTGTCCACTCCAGAAAATATTTGTCCAATTCCAACTTCGACATCATCAAAAACATGCTCCAGTCTCATTAAAACCAATCTGGCCATTGATTGAATTATAGAACATTGTTCTTTAAAAACATCAGTCTCAAAAGATTTGACAAAAATTAAATTTTCACCACGTATAAACAATATATCTCTATCACTACTGATGTTCAATAGCGAATACAGTGTCTGAATCTCATTTTCAAGTTGTTTATTATCAAATGGTAGAGGCTTAATGACTACTACTACCCTGTATAAATCCAGATCAATATTAAAAAGATCTGCTCTATCTTTAAAAAGATCATCGTTATAATTATTACTTAACAACTGCTGATAATAATTCTCTTTGGCTTTATTCTCCAGTGCCATTTCTTTCTGCAAAAAGTTATAGGATAACATTAATTCAACAAGGTTTTTAACAATCTCCCCATAAGCCTCTACTTCACCTATACTTCCTGTAATACCCACTACACCAATAATATTATTATTGAATTTTATAGGGAGATTTATTCCTGCTTCAACTCCAAGGTAATTCTTCGCTTCATTCTTTGACACAATAAATTCTTTTCCAGTTTCTATAACTTTCATAGCCCCTTCATGATAGTTATTTATCCTTTCACTATTTCCGCTGCCCAGTATGATACCATTATGATTCATAATATTTATATTTTTACCCAGAACATCCATTGTTTGATTAACAATTCCCTGTGCTAACTCAGCAGTTAAATTCATTCTCAATCACCTCTTTCATTGACCTGGATCAGAAAATCTCCGTTTAAACTATCCTCAATGCTGGGCAGATTATTATAGAGCCTAACAAAGCTCTCATACTTATCCAGTAGTTTCTTCTTAAATAAATCATCTTTTTCAATATCAATCTCTTTTGCATCTGGGAGAAGTTTTACCTGTTCATCATAGTTAAGATTTTCAACTTCTTTTCGTGCAAGCATAGCTGCGCCCAGGGCTGTGCTCTGCTCATATCCAGCAAGATAGAAAAGAGGTACATCAAATAGATATGATAGTAGTTCCCTAAAGAGAGGTGATGTTCCCAGTCCTCCAGTCAGTATAATTTGCTTCCCTGGTCTTTTTAGAATCCTTGTGACATATGCCAATACCATCCTGAGGAAAAAAGCAATGCTTTCGTAAAGGGATACAACCATATCCTGTCTCTTATGATTCAGTGTTAGGCCATAATAAAGTCCTCTGATTGATTCATTATAACCCGGACCCCTTTCACCCATCATTGTTGGTAGAGAGAATAGGTTACTAATATCATAGGGTAAGCTACTGATATTTCTTGATATCATATCTTCAGCACTGGTATATTCAAAAACTTCAGCCAGCCAATTTAAAATTATTCCGGCACCATTAGTAGCTTCACCCAGAATATAAAAGTCCTTATCAAGAACATAGTTCCAGACTTTTGCCTCATCATCTAAAATCACATCACTACTTATAAAACGAACAGCCGAACTGGAACCAGCAGTAAGAACTATACTACCTTCCTCAACAGCTCCACTCCCCAGGTTTGCAAGCGGGCCATCTGTCGACCCTATAATACCATAAAGGGTTTTACCATTAATCGAAAAATCAAAGCTATAATTTGTGGGTACCAGTTCAGACATACTATTCCTATCGATATTTAAAATCTCTAGAATAGAATTATGATAGTCATTAATTAAAGGATTGTAGATACCCGAAGTAGAAGCTATTCCATAATCGGCTTTCCACAACCCCGTAAGTCTATATAAAATATATTCTTTAATAGATACATATTTAGCAATGTCTTCACTTACATTTTTCTTCAACCAGCATATTTTAGCAGGACAATAGGCACTATGTAGAGGACAAGCAGTATTTCTGTAAAATTCAGCTATTCCATAATTCTTTTCTAAAAAAATACATTCCTCGCTTGCCCTGGTATCGGCCCAGATAATCAGGGGAGTCATAATATCTCCTTTATTATTAACCCCCATTATACTATGCATTACTGAAGAGAAAGTAATATAAATTTTTTCATCAGGAAAGAGAGATAGCATCTCTTTTAAAAGATTATAAGTAGCCTGATATATCTCTTCAGGATCCTGCTCTGCTCTACCTTCCGCAGGGGAATATGTCTGATAAAATAATTCATTTTGATATTTTATCGTAAACATATAATCCAGTACAACTAATCTAGCTCCATTTGTTCCAATATCCAGTCCAGCATATAATGGCATTTAGTTACACTCCTAATTGTCTTTTTATCAAAATAGGCCTGGAAAATTAAATAATTACCTTACCGCTAGTATATGTAGTGAAGATCAGACATTGTGGATGTCCTGCCACTCTGTGTGGAACACACCTTCTTTATCCCTTCTTTGATAGGTATGTGCGCCAAAGTAATCCCTCTGTGCCTGTATTAAATTAGTTGGTAGTTCTACTGAACGCAAGCTATCAAAATAATCAAGAGCTGCTGAAAAAGCAGGGACGGGTATTCCCATCTCTTTAGCACTTATTACTGTTTTACGGAGATTAGGTATTTTGTTTGCAAATTTGTCCCTGAACTGATCAGCGAGTATAAGGTTTGATATATATGGTTTTTCTTTATAAACCTTCTGAATAGGTTGTAATAACTGTGAGCGAATTATACACCCATCTTCCCATATTCTTGCAACTTCATCAAGGGGAAGATTGTATTCATACTCAGCAGATGCACCCTCTTTTATTTAGATTGATATATCATACGCTGGAGCTTTTTGAACACTCATTCAGCGAATTGCTAAGTTTAAAACAATATATATTCTACTCCGAAACTTGTGTAATTAATAAATTAGTACATTTATACTAAACAATTCTACAATAAAGACAAGTATCCTTTTTAATTAACAAAATTTATAAGGCTTCTTTTAATAAAAAAACCAGGGGGGTATCTTAAGATATCCCCTGGCAAAATAAATCTGTTTTTTTCTTCCTATACTATGCCTCAGTATAAAATTCTGTATATTTTTAATAACCCTATATTTCTAAAAGCAATTTTCTAACTAAAAAATAATTCCTTAGGCTGATCATATCCTAAACCAGAAACAAGCTTAGAAGCCAAATAATAAGGCATCTGCCCTCTGTCTACCATTTTACCAATTGCATTACACATAGACCTTCTAAACATCTCTATTCTTG
>JBKGXW010000032.1:0-24487 GCA_046546395.1 Halanaerobiales bacterium | reverse complement strand
TTAGTAAAAGTAGACACGATAAACAAAAACGATAAATACTAACTATAAATACTAATATATACTAGCTATAAATACTAACAATATATATACAAACAAACGTTGATAAATAATCCCTTGAATAAAGGGATTTTTTTGTTGCATAATATTTAGTAGATGAGAAAAAATTTTTTACTTGACAAAAGTAGAATTAATTGCTATACTTAATAATAGTAATGATTATTAATAATAAAACAATATATATTAAGGGGGATTTTTAATGGTAAAGAATGAAATTACAGCACAAAACTTAAGGTCTGCACATGGTGGAGAGAGTATGGCTTATCAGCGTTATCTAGTCTGGGGTAGAATAGCAGAAAAAGATGGTTTTCCAAATGTAGGATTGCTTTTCAAGGCAATTGCCTATGCAGAAGAGGTCCATGCAGGTAATCATTTTGAGGCACATAACAATATTGAGGGGGATTTCCTGGTAGCTTCTGGAGCTGGTTTTGGTATTGGTTCAACTTCTGAAAATCTGGAAGGTGCCATTGCTGGAGAAAATTTTGAAATAGAGCAGATGTATCCATCTTATTTACTGGTGGCTAAAGATCAGAAAGAAACAGATGCAGCTCGTTCATTTCATTATGCTGTAGAAGCAGAGAAAATACATTCCAAACTATATAGTGAAGCCAAAGAGGCTGTTGATGCCGGGAATGATTATGAACTGGAATATGTAAGTATATGTGATGTGTGTGGTCATACAGTTGTAGATGGAACTCCTGATAAATGCCCAATTTGTGGAGCGAAAAAAGAAAGATTTAAGGAATTCAGGAAGTAAGACCAGATAAGACTGAATTTTATTATACAGAGAAATTAAGGCAGGTTACTCAATAATATTTTTTCAATTAAATTGTTATTAAACAATATAACAGGATTGCTGTCTTCAAAAAATAATTATATAAGTACTTTTGCTGTGAAATAGACTTAAAATAAAATTATATTTACTTAAACAAAATCAGTTAAGGAGTGATAATACTATGGCTTACTACGAATTAAAGAGCGTTTCTAATCCTGAGGATAAAACTACACTGGAGAAAAAACATGTCCCTTTTATTCAGGCACCTGACAAGGTAAAAAAAGGCGAATATTTTCAGATCAGTATTAAGATGGGCGAGGAGATTGATCATCCTATGGAACCGGAACATTTTATACAATATGTAGATTTATATGCAGATTACTACCACCTGAGCCGTGTCAGTTTTACACCTGAATCCAAAGCAGAGGCCACTCTAACTATAAAATTGAAAGAATCCTGCACATTGAGGGCTTTTGAGCTGTGTAATATACATGGCCAGTGGGAAGCTGCAAAAGAAATTACCGTTGAAGAATAGAGATATCGTAGTAAGATATCATGTTAGGATATCATAATAAGATATCAAGGTTTACTAAATATATATAAAAATTTTATATCCTTTTCCTTTATACCCTGGATTAGACTGAGAACTAGCTATTTATGTTATACCGAGCACAGTTCCTGTTCACCCAGGGTATTCTATATCATCTTTGATAAACCAGTTTTCCTCCAAGATAAGTCTTTTCAACTTTTACATCTTTTATTTTTTTTATATCTATTGTAAAGATATTTTCTGATAATACAATAAAATCAGCCACTTTGTTTTTTGTAAGGGAACCCTTGATATCCTCCTCGAAAGATTGATAGGCTGAGTTGCAGGTATATAGTTGGACTGCCTGTTTTACGGAAAGCTTCTCTTTTGGATACCATCCTTCCTCGGGTTTGTCTTCTCTATCCTGCCTGGTGACAGCCGCGTGAATACCCAGGAGAGGATCAATGGGTTCAATAGGAGAATCTGAACTGCCGCTGAGAACAATCCCTTCTTTCCACATGGTATTCCAGGCATAACTTGTTCTGGATCTTTCCATGCCAATACGGTCATGAAGAATAGGCCAGTCTGTGGCCAGAAATGAAGGTTGAATTGCAGCAACTACTCCCAGTTCCTTCATTTTTTTGAAAAGCTCCAGATTAGCTATCTGAGCGTGTATAATTATTGGTCTTGCATCATCATCAGGTTTGGTTTTCAGCATCTTTCGGAATGAGCGGAGAGTATTTCTTAGACTGGCATCACCAATTGTATGTACAGCTAACTGAAAACCATGTCTGTGTGCTGTTATCACCAGTTCATCCAGTTCTTTCTGGGTCAGTAAGAGTTCACCTCTATTTTCTGGTGAATCATGATACCCCTCAATCAGTGCTGCAGTTCTTGCCCCCAATGATCCATCATATATGATTTTAACAGGACCATATTTCAGATATTCACTGCCATGGCCTGTTTTGAAATTTTTTTCTGCATATTCTATAATCTCCTCACGGGACTCAAGTCTTAACTGTAGATTTACCCTTAAAGGAAGCAATCCCTGTTTCAGGAGTTCCTGATAACTATCAATCATTGAAGATTTTCTATTTATGTTCAAAAAATCATCTGTCTGAATGGAGGTTATACCCTTTTCTAAAACCTGAGGAAATGCTGAAAGTAATAAATTTTGTATCTCTTCTTTATCATTTTTACCTATCTTTTTTTCAATAAGGTCGATGGCTGAGTCATATAGAAGACCATCAGGTTTCCCATCAGGGGAGCGACTAATTTTCCCGCCTGCTGGGTCAGGAGTCCTTTCATTTATGCCCGCTATCTGTAATGCCCGTGAGTTTGCCACTGCCAGATGAAAACATATCCGTTTTAGTATTATCGGGTGTTCATTTGTTATACTATCAAGTAGTTTTTTATCAATTCTCAGGGGTTCACTAAAGTTTTTTTCATGCCAACCAAGTCCCTCTATCCACTGCTCAGATTTGGTTTTAAGTTTTCTTCTGGTTATAGAAGTTAAAATCAGTTCTTTTATATCAGAATATGTTTTTACCTGGTGAAGTGAAATCTTGCTGTTACTGAGGGCAAATTGATATAGATGTAGATGTGAGTCATTAAAGCCTGGAATAACAGTCTTATTATCAAGATCAATTACTTCAACATCAGACGTCATATATTTATCCAGCAATTTCTGTGATTCTCCGGTATCTTTAATATATTCTCCCTCTACATACAATGCCTTTATGTGGGGTTGATCCCTGTCCATTGTATATATATTGCCGTTTATAAAAATCATCTTCAAACTAGACACCCCTCTTATAATAAAGTTAGATGGTGCTTTCCCCAAATAAGTTGCTGAAATTGTTAAATAATTTTGCTGATAATATATTAATGAATCTAAAATTCTTTTTTATGAAAGAGATCGATTATAACCAGTATAATATAAATGATTTCTTTTCACAATCTAAAATTCAAAGTAGTAATCCTGTATTATAAACAGCAAGGTATCATTTACCTGTTTTTTTAGCATGGTTTAATAACATAATAGTAATGGAGGTGGCTGTCCCTGATATGGCAAAAATAATGTCAGATAAAACCAAGTATGAACTTGCTGAGGAGTTAGGGTTCGCTCACAAGGTCAAGGACGGTGATTGGGGCAATATAACCACCCGGGAAGCTGGGTCATTAGTTCGGGCGGCTATAGCAAAAGCTGAAGAGGCAATGGCTCAAAAAGATAGGGGACAGTAGGAGTTTATCTCCTGCTGTCTTTTTTAAACCTCAGGTATTATGGTTTAAGATATACAGTTTTCCCCTTCATTCAGGCCCTATTAAAAACTCTAAAAATTGTTAGCAGTAAAAACTTTTCAATCCAGTAGTAGGTTGTATGCCTTGAATTAAATATAAGGGTTTTCTACACCTTCAGTGACCCGTACAAAGTCGATAATCAGGGAGATCTGAATAGCTAAGAGAAGTTGATCAAGTACGTTTCCCAGAAAAGCAGTTCTGCCGACGGCTGAGTCTATAATACACTCACCTACTGCCGGGATTCTAGTTAATTCCTCAGTAGCACCAACCATAAGTCTATATGAATCTGTTAAAAGTGTAAATTTCTCTATTAGTGAATCTACATCTCCCAGTATTATATCATTATTTATCTTTGGCATATAAAGTCCTCCTGTAAATTAAGCCCATAGGGCAGTTTTTTATTATTATATTCATAAATTATTGTCTTTGCTAAAAATACCTGCAGTTTTTTCTAACTCTTGCATTATTAATTTGTTGAGTATATAATATAACTTGACAAAGCTTGACAAATGGGAATAATTACATAGAAAATAACTTTTTCTGGACACACTATACCAGAGGGAAATTTGTCAGGATTGATCAAATTAATATAGCAAACTGGCTATAAAACAAGTATATAAGGAGGCGTTTCAAAATGTCTAAAAGATTTTTGGAGCAATCATGGAAAAAGAAGATGAAAGTTAAACTGGATGTAAATAATATGTTTGCTGATAAGATTGGTCAGGAACATGGGTTTACTAAAGAAGAAGTTAACTCCTATCAAGCTAAAGTAGAAGAGGCGCACAGGAATATAAAAAATGCCGAACTGGGTTTTATGGAATTGCCTTATAAGCAGGAAGAGATTATTAATGATATTGTGAATCTGGCGGAAGAGTATAAAGGGAAATGTGATAATTTTGTTGTTCTCGGTATAGGGGGATCTGCTCTGGGCAATATAGCCTTGCAGACTGCTCTTAATGATCCTTATTATAATTACAAGGAGGATTCACGAGATGATTATCCAAGGTTATTTGTTCCTGATAATGTAGATCCTGTTCGTTTCCAGAGTCTACTGGATATGCTCGATCTTAAGAAAACTGTTTTTAATGTAATATCAAAGTCCGGTGGGACTGCAGAAACAATGAGTCAGTATTTAATAGCCCGTCAGGCGGTTGCAGAAGAGGTAGGCGAAGAAAAGCTTAAAGATCACTTTATCGCGACTACCAGTCAGGACTCCGGATATTTAATAGAAATTGCGCGTCGTGAAGGATATAAAACCTTCCATATACCGGAAAATGTAGGTGGAAGATTCTCAGTCATGACACCAGTTGGCCTTATCTCCGCTGCTTTCTGTGGTATTGATATAGAAGAGTTGCTGGCAGGGGCTGCATATATGGATGAAATTTGTGATACAGACCAGATCTGGAACAATCCAGCATACCTAAATGGTGTATTACAGTATATGGCTTATGATAATGGGAAACCCTTATCTGTGATGATGCCTTATGTTCATTCTTTGAAAGATGTAGCTGACTGGTATAGGCAGCTCTGGGCCGAATCTCTCGGCAAAGAGATAGATAGAGAGGGTAATACTATTAATGTTGGCCCTACTCCGATTAAAGCACTTGGTGCAACAGATCAGCATTCTCAGGTACAGCTATATATGGAAGGGCCTTTTGATAAAGTAATAACCTTCCTTGAGGTTGAGGATTATGGTGCAGAGGTAGAAATTCCAAAGCTATATGATGACATCCAGGGTGTATCCTATCTTGGAGGACATACTCTTAATGAGTTAATAAAAACTGAAAAAAATGCAACGGAACTTGCACTAACAGAACGTGGTAGACTAAATGAAACCTTCATACTTCCAGAGGTAAATGAATTTACCATGGGTCAGTTGCTATATGTCCTGGAATTACAGACAGCACTGGTTGGTGAGTTGTTTAATATAGATGCCTTTAACCAGCCTGGTGTTGAACTTGGAAAACACTATACCTATGGAGTTCTTGGTAGAGACGGCTATCAGGAAAAGAAAGATGAGTATTTCAATAGGCCGGAAAAAGATAATGATTTAATAATATAAAATTTAAGACTGCAAAAAGCCTTTGCTAGAATAATTCTATCAGTAATCTTAACTTAACAGCATTCGGAACTTAATCTTCCGCTGATAAATATTTAAATGGGATTATATAATGGGCTTTTTGCAGTTTTTGACTAAGAATTTACTTTATTATTATAAGCTAGTGCTGGTATTTCTGCCTTTTTTACTTTATTATTTACCAGAAAACATGATAGTCTTTGATTTTATGACCAGAATGAATAGTTTTTTTACTCCGGGTATTAGTTTTTCTGCTCTGTTTCTAATTGTTTTATTGACAACTGTTTTATCCAGAAAACTATATATTTCTTCCTGGGATAGTTTTTAAATATAAATAGTTTTGAAATATAAATGGCTTTGAACGTAGTTTACTTTTAAATTTAAAGGAGGAAAAATTAATGAACTTTGAGAGACTATTTGAAGATAAGTTGGTATCTGCTGCAGAGGCAGCGGCTAAGGTTAAGTCAAATGATAAAATTGTTGTTGGTCTGGGGTGTGGGGAAACACCAGCTATTCTGGAGGAATTGGCAAAGAGAAAGGATGAGCTGAGTGGTGTGGTAATACATCAGATGTTACCCCTTTATAATTATACTTATTTTGGTGAAGGAATGGAAGAATCTATCAGGCACAATGCATGGTTTATCAGCGGCTATACCAGGAAACTTGTCAATGAGAAGCGGGCAGATTTTACCCCAAATTATTTCCATGAGTCTCCAGATTTATTTAAAAATTATCATGACATCAATATTTTGATGGCAGCAGTAAGCCCTATGGACAAACATGGTTATTTTAGTTTTGGAGTATCAGTGGATTATACTAAAACTATTGCTGAACATGCTGATTTGATTATACTGGAAGTAAATGAGGAAATGCCCCGTACTCTGGGTGATTCATTTATCCATATCAGTGATGTGGACTATCTGGTTGAAAACAATCGTTCTTTACCTGAGTTACCTGCTGGAGAGGCAGATGAGGTTGAACTGAAAATCGGCAGGTATATTGCTGATCTTATTGAAGATGGTTCTACTATACAACTTGGTATTGGTGGGATACCAAATGCCGTTGCAGCTTCACTTTCTGGTAAAAAGGATCTGGGTATTCATAGCGAGATGCTGACAGAGGGAATGGTTGATCTGGTAGAACAGGGTATTATAACAAACAGGAGAAAATCAATTCATAATGGTAAGATAATTGGTTCTTTTGCTGCTGGATCCAGGAAATTGTATGACTTCCTTGATGATAATCCCATGGTTGAGATGCATCCTGTATCTTATACCAATGACCCGGTAGTAATCAGTAAAAACACCAGAATGGTATCTATTAATTCCTGTATTGAGGTAGACATGCTCGGTCAGTGTGCTGCTGAAACAATTGGTACCAAACAGGTCAGTGGTACAGGTGGACAGACTGATTTTGTGAGGGGTGCAGTCAAGTCAGAGGGTGGAAAGAGTATTATAGCTCTCAAATCTACTGCTGTCAATGGAAGCAAGTCCACAATAGTACCAATGCTGACTGAAGGAGCAGTTGTGACAACAGGTAAAAATGATGTAGACTATATTGTAACAGAATATGGAGTTGCTCATCTGAGAGGTAAGAGTGGTGCTGAACGGGCAGAGGCATTAATAAATATTGCTCATCCGAATTTCCGCCAGGAATTAAGAAAAAAGTCAGCATATCTTCGCTAATTGCTTGTGCTGGATAAAAAAATAAGTTTTGCTTGCATCGAGTTAATTGGGCTCAAACTGCTTAATTTGTCTGTTTTTATAGATATTAAACTTTGTCGAGGATAAATAAAAGCGGGACAAAATCAAGACGTACAAAGTTATTATATAATGTGTTTATTTAAACAATAAACAATAAATTATTAATAGAAAGTGAGTCGATAGACTGGGAGGTATATGAGGAGGAATTGTTATGCAGGTATTATCTGCAAGAGAAGTCTACGGAATCAAAAATTATATACTGGAGGATAATCAGAAGAGATTTATTGCAGAACAACTCTTTCCTGATAGAGAGCCACGTTCTAGAATAATTGCGGATATTAAAAGAAATATAGAGAATATAATAAACCGAAGAAATGATATCATTGATCACCCGGCATATATTAGATATCGGGATCTGAAGCAGATTGAAGGTTATTACTGTCTTATAAGAGAAGGACGTGAAATATATACACCCATGGCCGTGTACCTTCAGGAGAATAGATTATCCCTCGATAAAGTGGTTGACTGGATGCTCACAATAGCCGAAATAGGGCTGCAGCTACAAAAAAACCAGGGCCAATGGCAGAGTATCAGCATCGATGCCCTCTGGGTTGATCCAGAAGATAAATTACGATTAATGGATCCAGATATAGCTTCCCAGATTACCAGGTACAGGGGTTTAGATCTTATAGAACCAGTAGAGGTTTATCAGGCACCTGAGATTTTCAAGAATGAAGTTAAAGATAGTCAATCATTGATTTATTCAACTGGAATTATTATGTATTTTCTCGCAACAGGTAAAAATCCATATGTTGAGAATAATACTGATGATATAGATAAATCTGACCTGGTACATGAGATATTAAGTAGTAGTCCAGTAGAACCTATCTACTTAAACACTGAAGTTTCGCCGGCCCTCAATGATTTTATAATGAAAACAATAGCCAGTGATAAGAAAGAAAGAATTCAGAACTGGGAGTTCTTTGTAAAGCAGTTGAACTCTATCAAGTTTTCCGGGATTGAGGCCACAGAAGAGGAGTCGAAGAAATATCGTCTAAAGGCAGAGAAAGTGCTCAAAACATCATCGAGAAAAAAGATTTTTTCGAATTTCTGGCGCAAAAGGTGGAAAACTATTGCAATAGTTTTGTCTATAGCTGTATTAGTATATCTTATGAGTACTACTGGAGGCCGTGATCCAATTATTACTACAGAAACATCTTCAGAGCAGGTTGTACTGTATTTCTATCAATCTATTGATAGAAAGGATTCTGCACTACTGGAGGAAACACATACAGTAGACTTAAAAAGGCTGGAAGGTATGGTGACAGAATCATATGTTCTGGAGAGGATGCGTCAGGCTTATGAATATCAGGGTGAAGATGATGAGGGGCTATTCGGAATAAAAAAACTTTCTATTCAGCAAATCTCTGGAGAACCTGTCCCTGCTTTTGAGGCCCAATATGTTTTTTACTACAACACATCTGAGGAACCAGAAGATTCCAGCGGATATAGTACTCAGCAGGATGCGGAATTTAAACATTATGAAGTAAATATGACTGATAGACTGGAACTGGAACAGATTGAAGGAATCTGGAGGATTGTAGGCATAAGCGGTAGTATAGAGAATATCATTGAAGGTAGTATGTTTGAATTACTGGAATAATGAGCAGTGATCAGGGAATAGTGTTTTTCTCTTTAAGTGACAAAGGTATAAAAAATATATTATCAATAATAAGGGTAAGTATCTCCTATGATAGGGAGATACTTACCCTTATTTGATTAATTAAGATAGGTTTTTTTCAATATTAGGTCTATAGTAGTAAATTATATACTTTAACATATTTTGAGAATGGATGCATAATAATATATTAATGTAAATTGTACGAGGCTTAAGAGTACTCTCGGGCAGTTGGATGATGTTTCAGCAAATAATTAAAATGTATTTACAAAGTAGAGGAGGAGATTTATAAATGAAAAGAAGTGTAAGGTTATTGTTGCTTGTTGGCCTGGTCATACTTATATCAGTTTCTGTATTTGCAGAAAAGGGTCCAGTTCCTGATAAGGTATATTTTGATGTAAGAATGGACCAGAATATTGGAATCAATGATGTTGCTGCAGGAAATAGTGATATTTTTTATTATGGTGTTAATGGCAGTATTATTAATGGTCTAAGTCAGGACATTCTTAGCAAATTGGAGATTTATGATGTTCCGTCAGGGTCATGGAGTCTGCTTTTTAATCCGTATCCTAATGAGGCTCCCTATTATTTTGAAAAAGATGGAGAAGAAATATTCAATCCCTTTGCAATTCGGGAAGTAAGATTTGCAATGAACTTCCTGATAAACAGGCAGTATATTGTAGATGAAATACTGGGTGGAGCAGGTGCGCCGATGTATAATATGGCAACTCCCGGCCAGCCTGGCACTTATAGATACAATCTAGCTGCTTCTAAATTTGGCTATACTGCAGAAGGTGATGAAGAACGTGCCCTGGCTGATATTGAAGCAGCAATGCAGAAAGCAGCTCAGCTTCCCGAAAACCAGGGGAAATTAGCAAAAGAGGACCAATGGTGGACTTTTAATGGTGAGCCTGTTACTATCAAATTCTATATCAGGGTCGATAACCCTCAATTGGTCAAAGAGGGAGAATACATAACCCAGCAGATAGAAAAAGCCGGTATAAAGGTAGAGCAGCTTCTCTGGGATAGATCTAGAATGATGGAGACAATCTATGGTGGAAAACCTGAAGACTGGGGTTATACAATCTATACAGAAGCCTGGTCAGCGGGTGCTACCAGAAGGTACTGGGAACATATAGTTGCCCAGATGTATGCCCCCTGGTATGGATATATGCCTGGTGGTTTTGCTGACGGTTGGAAATACCAGAATGAAACCCTGGATCAGTTAACTCAGGAAGCCTATAATGGTCAATTCCTGACTGAAGAGGAATACTGGGATCTGGCTTTAGAAGGACTTGAAATAGGGCTGGAAGAGGCTGTTCGAATATATGTCTGTTATCAGACAGATTATTTTGTGGCCAATAAGGAAAGATTTAATAACCGTTTTGCCTATGGTTTAGGTGACGGTTTGACAAAATATACCCTGGTAACAGCTGATACTGTAGATGGAATTGTTCGTGCTACTCAATATTCATCTCAGGGAACTTTATTTATGTCAGCATGGGATCCAGTTGGTCCTGATGGCTTTAGTGATACTTATTCAAGGTATGTTGTAGAAGGATTATATGATGCCGGTGCTATTGAGAGTCCATCATCTGGCGAATGGGTATTCAATCGTGCCTATCCGATAGAAGTAGATAGTGATGTGAGCAGAAATGAGGAAGGCGAACTTGTCGGTCACATTGAGGTACCTGCAAATGCTGTTAAATATGATTCTGCAGCACAGGAATGGGTAGAGGTTGGTCCTGGCCTTACATCATTCTCCAGCGGCCTTTACGGACTTCGTCTTGGGAAATATCACCATGGTATTCCAGTTAGTATGGTAGATTTTCTTTATGCAGACGCCTTTTCTGAAGACTGGATTAATGTGGATTATGAAGGAGACCCCTATTACTCAGAGGGCTATGCGTCTTACGTTGGTGGAGCTGATGTTGGTGTAGGTACTGTATATGATTTTGAGAATGAACAGATCGCTTCTTATTTTGATTTCCAGTTCCCGGCTAATGAAAACAGGGTTGCAGGTAGGGGAGTTCCAAGTTGGAAGACCAGTGCCAATGCAGGAATTGCTGTTACCTGGGAAGTAGTTGAAGCACTTGCCCGTATGGTTGTTAATGGTGGAGAATCTGGAGAAAATTATTCATTTGAAGCAGGTACTGAAGGTGCAGTAGAGGTTGATGTTATCAGGCCTACCTGTGTAGCTGATATTAGTGCTGAACTGGAAGCTATGATTGAGGAAGAATACGTTCCTGTCTATATTGAAGACTTTATTACAGCAGATGAAGCGGTAGTAAGATATCAGGCAGCCGTTGATTTTATAGATCAGTATGGTCATGCATATATCAGTAATGGTCCTTTCATATTAACTGATATTGACTTTACTGCTAATTTTATCGAATTGAGTGCTAACAGGGATGAAAGTTATCCATTTGAATCCGATTACTGGGTAGAAGAACTTAAAACTTCCCGACTAAACATTGACAGTCTTGAAGTCCCTTCAATGGCTGCTCTGGGTGAAGATCTTCAGATTGATGTTTTTGTTTCAAGTATTGAGTATCCAGAAAAAGATGGGGAGCCTGCAGAGCATGGTAATGTAGAAGTGTATCTCTTAACTGAAGATAAGGAATATACCTTTGAAACTGTTGTTACAAGATCTGGAGTATTCCTGGCTGAAATACCTGGTGAGACTATTGCAGAATTGGAAGCAGGATCATATACCATTATGGCTATAGCATCTGCTGAAGGGGCAACACCTTCTACAGTTACTTCTACTATATTCCTTTATTAAATAATTGCTTGAAAAAGTAAATAAAAACCATTGTGCCCCCTCTTAAAGGGGGGCATATATTATTTGCTTTTCATGAGGACTCCATAAACTGGAGAGGTTTAGATAGTCTAATAATTGAGGTGATATTTTTGTATGGAAGATATGTAGTAAAAAGAATAATATATGCAATAATAACCTATATAGTCATAATATTTGTTTTTTCTGCTCTGTTTAATACTTTTATGGAAACTACAATAAAGTCTCAAATAGGAGAAATGATACAGGGAGAGTTTTTTGTCAGGGATATGAGCGGATATTCTGCTGAAGACATTAATAAACTTAAGGAACAGCGAAGAGAAGAGTTATATAGGCGATATCACCTATATGATCCTTTACCGGTCAGAGTTTTCTGGAGGGCCTATAGTACGCTTACCTTTAATCTGGGCAAGTCGACACATATAACGTCATCCTCGGGAGAAAGAGACGTAAGATTAATTGTTGGCGAAGCAATTCCCAGGACCGCTTTGCTTTTTACAGTCTCTGCTATTATTAATGTTTTAATAGGGGTATTTTTGGGCATTAAGAAAGCTCAAAAACCAGGAAAACTCCTTGATCAGTCAACTTCTATCAGTACTATGGTTGTTTACGGGATGCCTTCCTGGTGGTTGGCGATGTTATTGATAATGTTTCTTGTATATAAAATATCTGTTTTTCCCTCCGGGGGTATACTTTCTACCCCACCACCGGAAGGTTTTAAATACTATCTTGATATAATCTATCATATGGCATTACCTGTTTTGACTCTGGTGATACTGAGATCATGGGGTGGGGCTTACCTGATTCGCAATATAGTACTGGGGACTTTGCAGGAAGACTTTATCATGTCGGCCCGGGCCAGAGGTATTTCGGAAAACAGGGTTCTATATGGCCATACACTGAGGTCAGCAGCACCTCCGATAGTAACCATGTCAATCATGAGTTTATTAATATCTTTTGGTGGAGCTATTATATTTGAGGGTATTTTTAGCTGGCCGGGAATGGGGAATCTATACTGGATAGCTCTGCAGACAAACGATATCCCTGTAATGATGGGCAATCTTTCAGTAACAACTTTGCTCTATATGTTTGGCCTGGTATTACTTGATATAATTTATGGATTTCTTGATCCACGTATTAAGGTAGGTGATAGGGCATGAAAATTAAAAAAAATATTTCAGCGAATAATCTAAAAGGACAATCCCGGTTAGGTGAATTACTTAACTCAGTGGGTGAATTCTGGCGGGAATTCAAGCAGGTTAAGTATGGTATTATGGGTTTGATATTGTTATTTCTATTCATTCTAATGATTATACTTGAGCCATTTATTATTGCCTTTCCTGAGGGTGGAAGCAGATGGAACGATATTTCATACTGGAGAGACAATCCAAAGAATGCTGCTCCGGTCTGGATTAACTGGTTTTCTTCAAAGAAACGTGCAGTACACCAATTTCTTAATCAACCTGAACTTGATTTTACAGAGACGGCACAATTTAAAGTAATGGAAGGGTTTTTTACCTACAATTACAGCTATGATCAACCACCTTCAGAATTGACCTTCAAGGCACGGAGTAGGGGTAAGATCATTCTGGAAGTTGAGATGGAAAGACCTGATGGTGAAGTAATTAGACTTCTTAGAAAAGATCTTAAATCTAATAATGAAATGAGGCTTAATATACCTTTTTCCAAAGAAGCGGAGTCCAGGGCTATTTCTTTTGCCAGCTTATATGAATCCAGTGAAAATACAGCTAATATTAGTAGGCTTATGACAAAACCTATGAATATAATATTTGCAGAGGCAGAAGAAGGGATACTCGTAAATCCCCGTGCACTCAAGGGTGATTATCAGATAAGGTTCAAGGCGGTATTAATGGGGGATGATGCCTTTCTTGAAGACCCGGAAATAATAGTATCCGGAAAGGTCTTTGGGCTACTGGGCACTGATGATTCCAAAAGGGATGTCTGGACTGGTATTGTTGCAGGAATCAAGTGGGCAATATTTATTGGTCTTTTAACTGCGTTTGTATCAGTTACTATAGGTGTTATATATGGTGTGACCAGTGCATATTTTGGGGGATGGATTGATTCCTTAATGATGAGGGTTTTTGAGATTTTCGTAAGTATTCCCATGCTGCCTGTTTTGATTGTTCTGGCGGCGCTATATAAACCCAGTATCTGGAATTTGATTCTGATTATGTGTGTGTTTTACTGGACAGGACCAGTAAGGACTGTCAGGAGTATAGGGCTGCAGATAAAGGAAGAGACATATGTAGAGGCGGCTCATGCACTTAATGCCTCACATGGACGGATAATATTTAAGCACATGATACCACAGTTAATACCATATGCCTTTGCCTCAATGGCTCTATCTGTACCGGGTGCAATCGTTGCTGAAGCATCAATAAGTTTACTGGGATTGGGAGATGCCTCAATCGTAACCTGGGGCCAAATTCTTCATAGTGCTATGCATAATAGCGCAGTCCTGAAAGGACTCTGGTGGTGGGTGGTTCCTCCCGGCCTGACGATTGCTCTGATGGGTATGACCTTTGCTTTTATAGGATTTTCCATGGATAAAATCTTAAATCCAAAACTGAAGACGAGGTAGATATTTATGGATAATAGAGTACTTGATGTAAAAGACTTAAAACTACATTATTTCACATCAAAAGGGGCGGTTCACGGAGTTGATGGTGTTAGCTTTCATGTCAATCAGGGAGAAACCCTGGGGATAGTTGGAGAATCAGGATGTGGTAAGACGTCACTGGGAACAGCCCTTTTAAATATGCCTACTCCTCCAGGAAAGATAATCGATGGCAAAATTATGATCGATGGTAAGGATATCCTGAGTATGAATGAAAGTGATGTAAGAAAGAATATACGCTGGGAAAAAATATCGATGGTTTTCCAGGGGGCAATGAATTGCTTAACCCCCGTGTATACTGTAGATAAATTAATGATGGAAACATTACAACAGCATCGTACTGGTAAAGACAAGGAAGCTTACCATCGAATTAAGAAATACATCAATCTGGTCGGTCTATCAGATGATGTTTTAAAAAGGTTCCCACATGAGTTGTCGGGTGGTATGAAGCAGAGGATAGTGATTGCAATGGCATTATTCCTTGAACCCAGAATAATTATTTGTGACGAACCAACAACTGCTTTGGATGTAGTAGTACAGGCGCAGATTATTAATCTCCTGAAGAAATTAAAAATGCAGTTGGGCCTATCTTTTATTTTTATCACCCATGACCTGGCGACTGAGGCCGAAGTTGCCGACAGGATGATGGTAATGTATGCAGGGAAGATAGTCGAGATTGGTACAAATGAACAGATATATGGTTCTCGGGGCCCGGCTCATCCCTATACCCGTAATCTACTGGCATCAACACCTCGTCTGCATAAAAAACTGGATAAACTGGACTATATTCCAGGAACTCCACCTGATTTACTGAATCCACCTTCAGGATGTCGTTTTCATTTAAGATGCCCTGTAGTTATGAAAAAATGTAGTACTGATGTACCAGCACTAGAAGAAATAGAATCAGGCCATCTGGCTGCCTGCTGGAGGTGTTATTAAATGAGTGGTAGTGATGGTTTCAAAAACGGCTTAGAAGATGATTCCAACAAGGAAATCAAAACAGTGCAATTAAAGCATGGGTTATTGAAGGATGAAATTAAAAAGAAAGTTACTAAAGAATTTAAAGAAGATGTTATACTTGAATTAAGGAATTTGCAAAAATGGTTTCCTGTAAGAAGGAGTATTTCCCAGATCCTGAAAGGGGAACATCACTGGGTGAAGGCTGTTGATGGTATCTCTCTAAAGATATATAAAGGTGAAATATTTGGTTTGATCGGTGAGTCTGGTTGTGGTAAAACTACTACTGGAAAGCTGGTCATGAAACTCATGGAACCCACAGGAGGGGAGATGTTTTTTAACGGTGAGGATGTAACATCTTTGAATAAAGAGGAGCTAAGCATGCATAAAAGAAATGTTCAGATGATCTTTCAGGACCCCTATGCCTCAATGAACCCACGTTTTAAAGTAAGAGATGTTCTGGCAGAACCACTTTTGATACATGGTATTGGTCAGAGTAGGGAGGAAAGAACCAGCCTGTCTACTCAGGCGCTGGAAGAGGTCAAACTTACACCAGCAGATGAATTTATGAATAGATATGGCCACATGCTCAGCGGGGGGCAGAGGCAGAGAATAGCAACAGCCCGTACCCTGATTCTTTCACCAGGTTTTATAGTAGCCGATGAGCCAGTTTCTATGATTGATCTATCTACAAGAGCAGAAATACTGCATATGATGAAAGATGTACAGAAAGGTCTTGGGCTAACATATCTATATATTACTCACGATCTTTCAACAGCACGATATTTTACAGACAGGATAGCTGTTATGTATCTCGGCAAGATAGTGGAGATGGGTAATGTGGATGATGTGGTAGACAATGCCAAACACCCCTATACCAGGGCTTTGATAGCTGCTGTCTGCGAACCAGCATCTGGTAAAGTAAAGGAATTAAAAGAGGTTCCTATCAAAGGAGAAATACCATCTGCTGCAGATATCCCTTCAGGATGTCGCTTTCATCCACGCTGTGTATATGCTAGTTCCGAATGCTGGGAGCAGGAGGAGCCTGTAATGGAAGATATAGCAAGTGGGCATTATGTTGCCTGTCGCCGCTATAAGGAAATAGATTGAGAACTATCATAATAAAAAACTTCGCAACTTGAATTTTTGCGAAGTTTTTTATGTGCGATGATTTCAATATGCTTGTTTAAGATTTTACTTTTGACTATATAACTCAACTATCTTTAATATTACATCAACAGCTTTTTCCATGGCAAAGGTGGGTATATATTCAAACTTACCGTGATAATTATGCCCACCTGTAAAGAGGTTAGGTGTTGGAAGCCCCATATATGATAACCTTGCTCCATCTGTGCCTCCACGGATAGGTGTTACTACAGGTTCTACATCTACTTCTTTCATAGCCTGATATGCTGTATCCACAATTCCTTTATTTTCTTCAATAATCTCCCTCATATTATAATACTGGTCTTCCAGTTTGAGGACAATAGTATTATTACCATACTCTTCATTAAGGTCTTTGACAATTTCCTCCATAATTGCTTTTTTCTCAGTAAATTTGATTCTGTTAAAGTCCCGAATTATATAGTAGAGTTTTGTCTGCTCTACATTGCCCTGAATTTTAACCAGGTGATAAAAACCTTCATATCCTTTGGTATGAGACGGTGTTTCATCTTCTGGCAGCCTGTTTATCAATTCACTGGCGATTAACATTGAGTTTACCATTTTCCCTTTGGCTGTTCCCGGGTGTACGCTGACACCATTAATCGTAATCCTGGCAGCTGCTGCATTGAAATTCTCGTACTCCAGTTCACCCAGTGGGCCTCCATCTACTGTGTATGCCAGGTCTGCCCCAAACTTTTCAACATCAAAATGGTCAGCACCTCGGCCGATTTCTTCATCAGGAGTAAAACCAAGACGGACTTTACCGTGCTTGATGTCAGGATTATCAATAAGATATTCCATAGCTGTTACAATTTCAGCAACACCGGCTTTATCATCAGCACCGAGTAGAGAAGTGCCATCAGTTGTAATGATATCTTTGCCTATATAATCCTTAATATCGGGAAAATCTTCTGTTTTCAGGACTATATTTTCCTGCTCATTAAGTACTATATCATTTCCACTATAGTTTTCTATAATTTGTGGATTGACATTTTCTCCAGACATGTCAGGGCTTGTATCCATATGGGCAATAAATCCTATTACAGGAATATCAGCATTTTCAATATTGCGATTATTTTCAATATCTGCGTTCTTCAGTCCTGGCTTTTCCTGAGCTGGGTTGTTCAACCCCGGGTTCTCCATATTGGAGGGTAATGTAGCCATAACATAAGCATTGTCATCTACGGTAACATCCTTCAGACCTATCTCGCGCAATTCTTTAGCTAATTTATGGGCGAATTCTAGTTGGTTTTCAGTACTGGGGACTGTTTTCGATTCTTCGTTTGATTCTGTATTAAACTTGACATACTTTAGAAATCTCTCAACTACTTTTGACATTGCATTCACTCCTGATAATTATAATTTTATTTCTTGATTTAAGAGTCTGTCCGAAAAGTTTACACTTTTACACCGTAGATTATAGTACTTTTCGAACAAGCGCTTCAAGAATTAGCCTTTAAATGTATGATAAAGTATAGGCCTTTGAATTTTTATAGGCAGGAAGACTATAAAGACTAAAAAGGAAACACATAATTATTATAACTCTTTTGTCGTAAATATAAAAGTTACCTGGTATAGAACTGAGTATTTAAGTTAGCAGTGTATTAAAAATGTCCCAGATAATTATTTGCATTATTAAATAATCACGATTATAATTTATATTATAGTATAACTTAATACATAAGAACTGATAAAGGATGGTGGATTTAATGAAAGAACTTGTAACAATAATGAATGACAATTTACAGGTAGAAGTTTCTCCAGTAGTAGGGGCAAGTATATATTCAATGAGATTTAATCAAGGTGGAGATTGGGTAGATATTATGCGCCCTACTCCTAAAGAGGCTCTTACCAATGAAGATGTAGGAGAGTTTGCATCTTTTAATCTCTTTCCTTATTCAAACAGGATAGAGAATGCAGTACTGAAATTCAAAGGAGAGGAATATCAGCTTGAGGTTAATTTTGACGATGGTCATGCTATTCATGGTGAAGCATGGACAAGACCCTGGCAGGTAATCGAAGCAGATGAGCAGAAAGTAGTTCTCGAATTTAAAAGCTCTACTTTTGAGGATATTACCTGGCCATTCCCTTTTTCCGCAAAAATTGAATATAGTCTTGAAGGAAAGAGTTTTATTGTTAAAACATCGATAAAGAATGAAGGAAAGGAATTAATGCCTGCTGGTATGGGTATTCATCCATATTTTATGCGGAGTATTTCTGGTAGTGGAGAAAAAGTCAAACTTGATATGGAGACTATCGGACTTTATCCTGGAGAAACCCAGATTCCTACCGGGCACTGGGTTGAAACACCTGAAAAGTGGGATTTTACCGGTGAGAGTGAATTGAGTAGAGAATTTCTGGATAATTGTTTCAGGGCTGGTACTGGACCTATTACAATTACCTGGCCGGAAAGTAACCTGGAAATGGTAATAGAAAGAGATAAGATCTTTAAACATGTGGTAATATATTGTCCTACCGGTGAAGAATTCTTTGCCCTGGAACCAGTTACCAACTGTAATAATGGCTTCAACATGGCAGAAGAGGGTATAGAAGATACAGGAATAATTGAGCTTGAGCCGGCGGAAGAAGTAGTTGGGGATATTAAATTTACGATAATTGATTAAGGAGAAAGAGAGTTTAGCAGAAAATCAGGTAGACAAAACATTAAAAATATTAAATATCTATTATCTGCTATACAATAGTTTCTAGAATTAAGCCTTATAATATATCCCTCCCTATTCCATAATATTAAAGATATGACATAATATACTGGAATAGGGAGGGTTCTTTACATGGATATACTGGATATTACTGTGAAACTTGTAGCAGGATTTGTTTTGCTTTTTATCGTGACAAAGTTAATAGGGAAAACACAGATTAAACAGATTACCCCTTTTGATTTTATATCTGCACTGGTGATGGGGGAACTACTGGGAAACGCTATTTATGACAAAAAGATTTCTTTAATTTATGTATTTTATACATTAATTTTATGGGGTTTCCTTATGATACTGATTGAAATTATTTCACAAAAATTTATAAAGACACGTGGATTATTAGAAGGCAATCCTGCCATATTGATAAGGAATGGAATTATAGATTACATGATGTTGAAGAAGAACAAACTTAATATTAATACACTACAGGAGTTGCTCAGGCAGAAAGATATTTTCACAATCAGAGAGGTAGAGTATGCAATACTTGAGTCCAGTGGTACCCTCAGTGTACTTAAGAAGTCATGGGCATTAGAAACCAGTAGAGATGACTTTAATCTACCTGTAAAACCAGTTAATCTTTCAGTAACTCTTATCATTGATGGGCAGATAATGTGGGGGAATCTAGAAAGCGCTGAATTAAATATAAATTGGTTGAAGAAAGAGATAGAAAAAGAAGGATATCAGGGTTTTGAAGATGTTTTTTATGCCGAGTGGCTGGAGCAGTCAGGCTTATTTTTGCAGGGTTATGAGTTATAAGTGCTTAATTATCTTGTTTGTTTTTTATAGGACAGGTATCTTTTTTAGTGGTACTCTTTGTGCTTTTGAGGTACTTTTCCTCTATACTAATATTTTCAGAGAATTCTGTGCTGTATTTAGTTTTATAGGTTTTTCGGAGAGAGAAATATTGAATTTCCTTTTTTAGTCTTTTGTAATTAAGTCTTTTAATCAGATAAATAAGTAAGTATATTACAACAAGTAATAGCCCCGCTATTAGTCCAGAACCTTGACCGGGGATAAGAGGCATACTGACTATAATAGCAATAAGTGAGATTAGTGCCAGGATTGAGGTATATGGATAACCGGGCAATTTACATTTCCCGTCAGGAGGGCAGCCGTTTATACTTCGGAATTTAATATGAGTTATTAGAATTACCACATAGACAAAAAGAAGAGAAAAGCCGCCGGAACTTATTAAAAAGATATAGACCTGTCTGGGGAGGAGATAACCCAGTGCCAGTGCAGAAAGCATGGCTATTCCTGAGAAGATTATTCCGCGGTAGGGTATTTCGCTCTGATCTCTGAGCCAGTTCGGGGCATGTCCGTCAGCTGCCAGTGAGCGGACCATTCTGGCTATGCCAAAGGTGGCAGCCAGCATAGTTGATAGTATTGCAATTACCAGAATAATGTTGATAATATCTCCAGCCCAGAGCTGTCCATTCCGTACCAGTGCTATTACTAGAGGACTTGTTTCCTCGGTTAAGGCAGCTGTAGGAACAAGGGGGAGTAAAAAGATAATGGTCAATAGATATAAACTGACCAGTCCCAGAACAGTATAGGTTATTGCTTTCGGTATTGTTCTATGAGGATCTTCGGCTTCAGCTGCTGCCAGACCGATAATTTCAAACCCTGCATAGGTAAACATTACAATCAGCATACTTCCAGCTACACCTGCGATTCCACCAGGGAGTAGGTTTTCAGTCACTAGAGGGCCTGCCCATCTGGTTGTCTGGCCGGGAAGTAGTCCTGTTACCAGTAGAGCAGCTATTATCACAAACCCAAGTAGTGCCAGTAATTTGATTACAGCCAGTCCTCCTTCCAACTTACTGAGGTTTTCAACACCGAGAAGATTTATGACGGTAACTACGATTATAACCAGCGATCCCAGTAATGGCAGGGGGAAAGCGGGTATCCATCTCTGAAGAAAAACAGAGACAGCGATTGCCTCACTGGACATGGCAAGAACCAGTCCAGTCCAGTAAACCCAACCCACTGTAAAACCGGCTATTGGTCCATACATATTTTCACAATATGTACGAAAAGAGCCAGAGCAGGGGTTGGCCACTGTCATTTCAGAAAGAGAATATAGTATTAGATAGACCAGAGCTCCGCCCAGAATATAGGAAATAACTACTGCTGGTCCGGCGGCTTTAATTGCGATTGATGATCCCAGAAAAAATGATCCGCCTACAACAGTACCCAGGGCCAGCAGTGTTAGCTGCCAGACGTTTAATCCTTTGTGATGACTCAATTTTTAGCCCCCTTTTTATAGATATTTATATATTATATGAACGGAATAGATATTCTCTTAATTCACAATGTTAGTATAAGTGGGTTTTAGTTTGGGTGTATAAAATGCACTGTAGGCAGTTTGTTCCAATCTTGCTTTGTTATATATAGTATTAGCTGTTTTACAATTTATTATTAGAAGCGAAAACTAATCTGTTAGCGGAGCAGGTATTAAGGGATACTGTTAAGATAACCCTACATGGATTATTGAAAAAATTTGAATGAAAGTAGTAATACTTTAAGAGAGGAGAATGTTAACTAAGAAGATTAAAATATATGAAGTTTGGAGGTGAATATTGATGAAAATATTTCTTGGAGGACTGCTTTTTATTATATTGCTTATAGGAATATTTGTATTATATAAGAGAATGACCAATGTAGCAGATTATGTACAGGCTGAGTTTAATCTGGAAGTTAGAAGTGATGCCTTTCAAGATGGCGGCAAAATTCCTGTAAGATATACTGGTAATGGAGAGGATTTATCACCACCGCTTAAAATAGGAAAACTTGACCCGGGAGCCGAAACAATTGCAATTATCATGGATGATGTAGATCACCCCATGGGAGTCTATAACCACTGGCTTATCTGGAATATACCGGCAAGTTTCAGTGAAATACCAGAAGGGATCCCCCATGAAGATGTTGTTACTTCTCTGGGCAATGCTGTACAGGGTAAAAGTGGGTATGGTGGGAAACACTATTACAGGGGTCCAAAACCGCCTTTTAATCTGTCCCATAAATACATATTCAAGGTATATGTTCTGGATACTACTCTTGAACTAGATAAAAATGCAGATAAAGAGGAATTGCAGAAGGCTATTGATGGTCATATACTGCAGTATGGTACATTAACAGGAATTTATAAGTAATATACAGCAGTAGATAATTAGAGAGTGTGTAAACTACTGAGGATCGATATTTGAAGTATTATAGTTTAGTAAATGAATGGGGGAAGTCAAGATGACAAAATTAAAGAAAGATTTTTTCAGTAATGAACTACTATTTGTAGGGTATTCGGCAGGAAATAAGGCTTTTAGCAATAAGATTTACTAGACTTTAAGTAATAATGGTATCAAAGGCCAGGTACTTTGATGAATCCATTGTACCGGTCTTTCTTTTATTATATAATATTTAGTGAGCCCAGGGCCGGGCAGTAGCAAATGGTAGGGTAGAATACTTTATTCTATAAGTTGTATTTCAAATTTTTATTTTCATTATAGTCGTGAATAAGAGGTGATTATAATTAAATTATCATTACCCAAAAATTATAATACAAAAATAGTCAAGGCAATTGCAGAGTTTGATCTGATTGAAGATGGAGACCATATACTGGTGGGACTATCAGGGGGTAAAGACAGCAGCTTTCTAGTTTTTGCACTTGCAATATTGCGAAAATATTTGGCTGTAGATTTCGACCTCTCTGCAATTACAATAGATTCAGGGTTTGAAGATAATCACTTTGATTACCTGAAAAGGCTATGTGATAGACTGGATGTACCTTATCATATAGAGAAGACCAGGATAGCGGAATATATAAAAGGTGTAAAAGAGGGAGATATTAATGAAGGAACCCCATGTGCTAAATGTGCCCATTTTCGAAGGGGAGCACTGGTGAATTATATGAAAGAACATGGATTCAAGAAGGTTGCTTTTGGACATCACTATGATGATGCAGTAGAGACCTATCTGATGAGCATTATTTATTCAGGTCAGATACTATCCCTGCAACCCAAAAGGCACCTTTCGGATAGTGATGTTTATATTATCAGACCCTTAATCTACCTCAGGGAAAAATTACTTATTGAAGGTAAGGAACTAATAGACTATCAGTCGAGAGATAATCTCTGTCCCTATGATAATAAAACAAAAAGGGCAGAGGTTAAAGAACAATTACGTAGTTTTACCCATAACAAACAGATATTCTACAATCTGGCTGCTGCTATGCGCGAAGACGCACCGGTGGAGTTATGGCCAGCGAAGCTCAAAGAGGGAGAACTGGATAAAAGGATGAAAAGACTGTGGTATAAAGAATAAAGAAATCGAATTTTTTTGTTTTATATTTAACTACAATTCTATGACATTTATTTAAAACCCATTTTAGCTATTCAACTAGATGGGTTATTTTTATGCCCAGGAATTCTATGAGTTCTGTTTTAGTAAGCCATTCTATCTAGTCAGAGTCAAGATATTTATGTAGTGTACATAAAGTTAAACCAATAAACTAGAAAAAAATAGTAAAAAAATAGAGGATTTTTATGCTTTGTAATGAAATATATATTAAGTTAGATTACTAAAAGAAATGAATCAATAAGTGCTGAAGGGAGTATGTGAAGTGAAAAAAAATAGAATTTTACGAATTACTCTGTTACTTATAATAGTATTAATTCTATCCAGTTGTAATTTTAATGATATAACAGACCCTGGAGATCCAGTCAATCCACCACCTGATATACCTGATGGGCCAGTCTATTTTGTCGATCAGAGTATCGGTAATGACGAAAATCCTGGTACTGAGGCAGAGCCCTGGGCAACTGTTCAGCATGCTGTGGATATGGCTGAGGCAGGAGATACAATATTTATTAAGCCAGGTGAATATGGTGAGGTAGGAACACCAATTAATTTTGAGGCTGGGGCCACTGGCACAGAGGGTGCCTGGATTACTATTGAGGGCTACCCACATCATGAAGCAGTGATACTGGGAGGATTTAACACGATGGGATCAGGGTGGACTTCACCAGGAGGTGGTAGGATAAGGTTTAAAGGTCTCACTCTTAAAAGAGGTATTAAAATATATAATACCCA
>JBKGXW010000031.1:0-24906 GCA_046546395.1 Halanaerobiales bacterium | reverse complement strand
ACAGTAAGCTTAAGTTGGAACCAGGTAGAGGGAGCAGACAAATATAGAATATATCGTAAAGACAGTAATGGAAATATTAGTCTGCTTGAAGAAATTGAGCAGGAGGAGAATCTGTCATATATAGATTATATCCCTTTAGGAGAATACATCTACTGGCTGACAGCAGTCAATCAATATGGAGAAGGACCATTGTCTGATAAGAAAACAGTAGTGGTTAGTGAAGTAGCTTCATCAGAACCTCAGGCTCCGACAGCACTCGAGGGACAGGCTTTATCTGGCTCAAAGATTGAGCTCAATTGGACCGATAACTCAGATAATGAACTAACCTTTGTGATAGAACGCCAGGATGAAGGTGGTGAATGGCAGGAGATTGTTAGAACTGCATATAATTCAACTCATTACATTGATGTACAGCTTCAGCCTGCAAGCAATTATAATTATCGTATCAAGGCGGAGAATTCAGCAGGCGCATCAGAATATAGTACTGTTATATCTGTGCCTACTCTAGATCTACCCGTAGCAGTAACTGACCTACGTTGGGAAGTAATATCTGCAAATCAAATTAAAGTAGAATGGGAAGATACACCTAATGAGGGTAGTTACAGGGTAGAGTTGTTTAAACTGACAAACGATGAAGAAATAATGGGTGAAGAAGTAGTAGATATACAGTTCTTATCAGCTAATATGACCTATTGTTATTTTGTGACTCTTGAACCTGGTAGAGAATATAGAGTTAGATTAACTACTATTGTAGGCGAAGATGAAGTTTCAATTGAATCAGATATTATCAGGACATCAGCTGATTCTAAGGGTGGATTGTTTTAGACTATAACTACGTTAAATCTTAAAAATATAAGAATTACATTTACAAAATTATTAAAAAATAGAGGGGTTTTTAAGATGAAATATCGTCTGACATATTTTCTAATCTTATTAATATTATTTTTATTCTCGACTGATATTACACAGGCGGCTGAAAATGTGTATTATATTCATGCAGGAGCTGTTGGTGCATCTGATGGTAGTGACTGGACAAATGCCTGGACAGACCTTCCAGATTCTCTGGAGCGTGGGGCAACTTATTATGTTGCTGCAGGCACCTATGGAGCACATTTGTTTAATGATGAAGAGTCTGACTCAGAGGTGATTACCATCCGGAAAGCAACAGTTAGTGATCATGGTACAGAAGTAGGCTGGGATAATTCTTATGCCGAAGGTCAGGCGATTTTCACAGCTGAACAGGGACCTATTTTTGATTTTCAGAGGGGATATTATATTTTTGACGGTCAGACAGGAGAAGGGAAATCTGGACATGGTATCAGGATTTATAACCCGATGAATGGACCCGGACACAGTACCGGTTCGATCATCAGGGTGACTCATAATTCTACTGCCCGCCATTTGATCTTCGAGCATGTAGAAGTTGAAGGACCTGGATGGGGCGGAACTATTACTCCTGCAATTACCAGGCTAATACAATTATCAGGGGATGTAAGTCATCTTACTATGCGTTATTGTTTTGTTCATGAAGGTGGTCAGCATTGGGTACATATAGGAAATTCCACAGATGTTCTGGTAGAGTATTGTTATTTCTACCGGGCTGGTTCAAATCATTCTGATTACCACAGTAATGGTTTTCAGGTGTATGGTACCTCTGACCCAATGAATTTTGTTTTTCGTTATAATGTGTTGGAAAATATGTATGGAGTTGGAAGTACTAACTATATGCAGATTGGGGAATGGTCGGGTATTCCCAGTAGTGATTATGAAATTTATGGTAATGTATTTTATGAGAGTGACCCTCGTACTGGAGCCAGCTGGGTTATAGGTAATACCAGTCATGATATTACTACTGATGTTAAAATATATAATAATACATTTGTGGGGCTTCATGGTACTGGGAGTAGACTGTATTTTACAAATAGCAATGAATCTAATATAGCCTCTAATAATTTATGGGTGGATTGTGAAAGAGCACCCAGTTTTACAAATATAATTGATCATAATAACAGTAATAATATTCTTTCTTCAGATATATTTGTAGATGCTGATTCAGGAGACTTTCGTCTGCTAGGTCCTGTAGAAGGTGCGACGGATCTGGGCTCTAGATATGAAATTGACCCTGAAGGAATAGTCAGGGGACAGGATGGTGCCTGGGATTATGGTGCATTTGAATATTTTCCTGATGGATTAACACCTCCAGCAATTTCTAAACAGCCAGAATCACAGGCTGTAAAGAAAGGAAGTACAGTTACATTTTCTGTAATAGCCAGTGGTAATCCGGCTCCTCAATATCAATGGCAGTATAATGGCGTTAATATTGGCGGGGAGGAGTCTGCCACACTAAGGTTGGAAAATGTTCAATTAGAAGATGCCGGTAATTATTCTGTAATTATATCAAATAGTGAAGGTAGTATTTCAAGTAATCCTGCTACTTTGATAATAGCTCCTGATGATGACCCTGACCTTTTACTGCGGATGGATTTTGAGGGAAACTTGCTTGATTCTTCTGCCAATGGTTTTGATGGGCGCTGGAATGGAGAAGAAAATTATGTAACAGGAATTAATGGAATGGCTATGGATACCAGTGTATCTGCAGAAAATTATGTAAAGGTAGATAGTTCCCCTATATTGGGCGGAATGGAGGAAATTACCATTGCGGTAAGGGCAAGAAAGAATAATGCAGGCATTGGTGGGGCCTTGTTCTGGAAACACAGTCAGTATCGCGTTGTAATTAATGATGACTTAATATACGGTTATCTATCTACTGAAGAAGGTTCAGCTCGCCCCCTTGCTAGAAATCTGGAGTCTATTCATGATACGGAATGGCATCATTACACCCTTGTTTATGATGGACTTAATGCATGCTTCTATGTAGATGGCCAGGCGGCGGGAAATTCTGTTTTACATTCTGGTACAGTTGGCATCAATAATCGTAAAATATATATAGGTCGTGATCCCTGGGGTGAATCTTTTGATGGTCAGATAGATGATTTCAGAATATATAAAAGAGCACTGAGTGAAGAAGAAATCATGGAATTAGCCCGGGACACATCATCTGAAGAAAGTCCTCCAACAATAATTAATCAACCAGAATCAGCAACTGTCAGAACTGATGATACAGTTACATTTTCAGTTACGGCTACAGGTAATCCGGAGCCTGATTATCAATGGCAGAAAGATGGACAGGATATAGTGGGAGCAGATGAGGCCATTTATACTATTACAGAAGTACAGACTGATGATGCTGGCGATTACAGGGTAGTTGTATCAAATAGTGAAGGTAGTGTTACAAGTAATCCTGCTGAATTAATAGTTGTTGAGACTCCTCCTGGCGTTTCTGCACTTACAGCTATGGCTGAGTATTATACAGTCTATTTATCCTGGGATAATCCTGATAATCATGGTGAAGAATGGGATAGTCTAGTAATTGTCCGTAAAAAGGATAGTGCACCAACAGATCCTGCTGATGGGACAGAAATATTTAATGGAAATACAAGTAATTTTTATGATTACGATTTAATCCAGGAGTTGGATCAAGGCCAGAATCAAGTTAACTACCACTATGCTGTATTTACATATAAGGAATTTGATACAGATATTATTTATTCTGGCTCAGTTGCTGTAGAGGTTAACGTTCCAGCACTATATAATAAGGCCTATCTGAAGATAGAAGCTGATCAGGATCAATTAGATAATGGAAATATAGTAATTGGCCAGAATACCCGGGGTGATTTATACAGCTTATGGAATGAAGAAACTAATACCATCGGTAGAGGCCCGGGGGGTAACGAAACGGCACTCTGGTTATATAGCGATCTTATTGGTAATGCTGAAAATCAGATACCGGCTGGAAGCAAGATTGTGAGTGCAAGACTGGTATTTAATGTAGCTGGAAGTTCATTTATAAACTATGAAAATAGTAATGATATTGACAATCTCAATAATGATCGACCTCATGCTATAGAGATATATCAGATTACAGATCCAGATAATCTGGGTTCACCGCATTATGCTGATGAAACTGATGAAAGTGGAATCAGGACAGGTCTTGATTTTAACTACCGTGACCATCGCCCTGGTATCAATATACCATGGATGAATCCTGATGATAATTCCAATCTTAGTGAGGCAGATTCAGGAGATATCTTGAGTTTATTAGATGGTGTTGAGCCCATAGATAAAGTGGAGTTTAAACCCGAAGTTTTCACAGATGGATTACTAGATTCATTACAATTTGACATCACAGATGCAGTACAGGACTGGGCAGATGGCGAAATTAATCATGGTTTGTTTGTTACAACAGATAAGGTTTGGAAAAACGATGAATATCTAGCTCTATCAGGTGTAACAGCCGAAACAGGAGAAGATGATGAAGGTCACAGTGGTATTACAATTATGCCATATCTGGAAATAATATATGCAGATAGTAATGAAACTGGTGATCTGACAGCACCTGAGCCTGTGGAAAATTTGAAGATTTCTGCAATCACATCGGATATTATTACTTTGAACTGGAGCAATCCTGATATTAATCAGGCCGTAAATGCAGATATTACTGGTATCAAGATAGTCAGGAAAGAAGGCATAGTACCATATAATCACCAGGATGGAGAACTTGTAACTATATTGACCGGGGAAAGCTATTCTGAGATAGCCACTGAATATGTAGATACTGGACTCACATCAGGCACAAGTTATTATTATGCTGTTTACACCTTTGATGAAGAACACAACTATAGTAGAAAAGCGTGGATAAAAGGTACACCGACTGCAGTCAGTCCAGCAGATGCACCAGCTAACTTTACTGCAGCACCCGAAGAGGGGACAGCCTTATTAAGCTGGGATTCAGTGACAGGAGCAGATAATTACCGGATCTATCGTGAGAGTGAGAGCGGGCATAGTTCAGGTATCAGAAGTCTTACAGCTGAAATTGATGCTTCAACAACAAGCTATACAGATTATCTTCTGCCTGGAAAATATACATACTGGGTAGCGGCAGTTAATGAAAATGGAGAAGGGCTGTTATCTGTAGAAATAACAATAGAGATAAATGAAGATAACGCAGCAACCAGTGTTCCGTCTTCCCCGTCAGACCTAGAGGGAAGTGGAATATCGGTTTCAGATGTATTTTCAGATATAACTCTCAGCTGGACTGACAATTCAGATAATGAAAGTGTATTTATTATAGAAAGAGAAGTAGGAGAAGATCAATGGAAGGAAGTCGGCAGGACAGGGTTTAATATTACTGAATACATTTATCAGGATACTCTTACTGCTGGGCAATATAATTATCGTGTAAGGGCGGTAAACTCGGCAGGAAGTTCTCAGGCGATTACAGCTCAAATAGATATAGAAGAAGCTGAGGGAGTATATGATATCAGTTGGGAAGTAATCTCTGCAAGTCAAATTAAGCTAATCTGGAATGACTCTTTCTATCAGAACAACAGTTACCAGCTTGAGCTATATGATGTAACTGGAAGCGGAGTAATTGCTGATAATGATGAAGCTGTAGATACTCAGATTATATCAGGTATAACTTACTGCTATTTTGTAAATCTTGAGCCTGGTAAAGAATATAGAGTCAGGTTAACAAATCTATCAGATAATGAAGAGATGTCTATAGAATCTGATATTATCAGGACTGCTGTTGATTCCAAGGGTGGATTGTTTTAAAACGAAATTGAAAGTATCTACACTGGATGAAACTATTCCTGTTGTTGATGTAAGTTGGGAAGTAATCTCAGCAAGTCAGAAAATTTTTTGATCAAAAAATATTAAACTTTGAATATGAGGAAGGATATGATGAAAATGTATAAATCAATTAGCGAAAACATGGTCTGTATTTTTATCACTACATTAGTATTTATTTTTATTTTGAACTATCAGGTACAGTCTGAAAATACGGTTAATAATCCATCGACCGGAAGTCAGTTAATTCGTAAAGAAAGTTTGACAGATGCTATTGTGGCATATACTTTTGCTCTCGAGTACGGAAATGATCTAGAAAGTCTTTTAGATAATAAAATCTTCTCTAAATATTATCTAGAATTTCAGGCTACTGAAACTGATATAAATAAGAGATTTTCATATCCTCATAAAACTTATCTTATACAATCAACTTCAGCAGGGAGTTATTATGGGGAGAATTCCGCTTTTAGTCTTGATGATAAACTTTTTGTCTTTACACCATTAAGTGAAGAGAATAATACAATATGGATTGTTTATTCTTCAAAAGACCCTGATCGAACCACAGTATATACATTTGATACATATGGAAAGGTAGTCTTAAAATATGATACTCTGACAGCAAATTACGAACATATGATATATTACTGTGATAAGGCTTATGTTGCTGAAGAGGGCGTTATACAATTAATTGAAAAGTTTAGTCCAGGCTATTCAACAAATAGGAAATCTAGAAGTATGATTATTAATATAAGCAGTGGTGAAATAGAGATTAAAGAAGATAGATAATAATGTGCGAATAATAAAGAAAAGTAATGAAGTGAATGGAGGGGATTTTATGTCCGGAGGTAGATTTGTAAAAAGGTTCATTCTTATCTTGATAATTATTAGCGGTTTATGTCTTTCTAATAATCTGATAATAGCTGGTAATATAAATGCGGGTATGTCAAGTGCTTCAGGCGTAGATAATATGATAGGTGCAATAAATAATATGAAGATAAATATATCTGGCTTATTTGAAAGAATAACTGATACTATACCTGAAGATGATATATTGTATCAGGATGACTTTGAAGATGGCAATGTTGATATAAGTGATCCCAATTTAAGAAATGGTTTTAGCTGGATTTCGGAGGGAAATTTAACCGTAGATTCTGTTTATACATGGCCTGATAAAGCGGTAAGAATGAATGCCGGAGCATATATATTATCTACTCAGCCAGTTGACCATTTAGAGTATACTGTTTCCTTTTCTGCAATAAACTGGTACAATACTGCCTCCAGAGTAAAAATTGCCTATCAGGATGAAAATAACTATTACTCATTTGATCCTACCAGGGGAATAGTATGGAGATGTCTGGATGGCATTGAAGAAAAGCTTACTGATAGTAATGTAGAACGTCTGATAAAATCTCCAAGACAGAATCCATCAAGCAACAATTATAAATTTTATTATCGACATAATGGGAATTCAATAACGATCGCAGTTGATCGGGATGGTTATGATAATAAAAAGGATTATGAATTTACATTTACCGATGAAAATGAAATCGCAGTTGATCGCTTAAAAGGAGGTAACATTTTACTTGCAAGGGTGGATGATGGTACAAGCCGGTACTGGGTTAATTTTGATAATATCATTGTATCAAAAGGGAAACTTCTGGCATCACCATTAAGGGAAAAAACATTAATTTATGTTAGTTCTACAGGTGATGATAATTCGCCAGGTACAGAAGACGAACCTCTACAGACAATAACTAAGGCAATCAGTCTTTCCATACCAGGTGATGAAATTATAGTAGAAAATGGAGTATATGATGAAGAGATAAGTTTTAAGCCAGATCGTGTTTATGGAGAAGAGGGGAAACGCCTAGTTATTCGAAGTATTAATAAACATCAGGCAGAGATTAATAGCGCAGATTTGAAATATGGTGATTTTGTGACAATTGATGGCTTTGAGGTAACAGGTAGTTCTCTTAATATAAATGGTAGTAGAGGTGTAGAAATATTAAATAATTACATCCATGATCTAGGTAATAATGCCGGTATTCATGCTAATGGAATTGATGGTCTGGTTGCTGGGAATTACATATATAAAACAAATAAGGGTATTAATGTTTCAGGTCGGAATATGCTAGTTGAGAATAATGAAATTGAAAGATTAATCTATGTAAATCAGGATGCAGACTATTTTCGGTTTTTTGGAGAGGGTCATATAATCAGGGGAAATTACATGCATGGCACCCGTTCAGATGAAATTGGTCCTTCTCATACAGATGGGTTTCAGACTTTTGATAATAATGGAACATTTGCCAATAATATCATTATCGAAGGTAACTTTATTGAAGACTTCTATGCACAGGGGTTTATGGGAGAAGGTGGTTATTATTATCAATCATCTGATATCACTTTCAGAAATAATATTTTCAAGGATGCTGGTGCCTGGGGTCTCAGTATATATTCCATAAAAGATGTCAAAATTTATAATAATCTCTTTATAAATATGAATATACATGGAATAGGTTTCAGAGGGAGTGAAGGTCAACCAGCTACTGGAGAGGTCCGTAATAATATTTTTTATAATGGTGGAACATTATACTGGGGTATCGATCGAGACCTTCATGCATCCAACAACTTAATATACAACTCAGATATTTATGTAAATTATAAACAGGAAGATTTCCCCAATGATATAGTCAACAGGGATCCTTTATTTGTTAATCCAATGAATTATGACTTTAATATCCACCCCAGTAGTCCAGCAGTTGATGCAGGTATGGTAATTGAAAGTAATCAGCATGATTATGCAGGTAACCATCGTCCATACAATGGGAACTGGGATATAGGTCCTTATGAATTTCAGGGTGTGGATCATCCTGTGGCATATATCAAATATAGCAATGTTGTAAATGATAATACAGGATATGAACCATTTAAGAATTATTTCGATGGTTCAATTTCATATGTTCCATCTGGAAGAAATATTGTTTCGTATGAATGGGATTTTGGTGATGGAATTACGAAGTCTGGTGTTAGAGTAGATCATACTTTTTCAGCAGGAGAAAAAACTGTAAGATTAACTGTTACAGATGATAATGGGAATTCACATAGTACAGAACGTGTTTTTAATGTATTAGCTGCCGAATATCCAAACCTATATCTGCATCTACCCCTTGATGGAGATTATCAGGATAGATCAGGTAAGGAAATGGAAACCTCATGGAGCGGGACACCTCTTTATGAAGATGTATTAAATGGACAGGTTGCTCGTTTTAATCAGGAAGAAAGTCGGGCAATAGTTGTGGAACATAGTGATTATCTGGACGGTCTGGAAGAAATCACTATAGCTTTCTGGGCTAAAAAAGATCAGGAAAGAGAAAGTGCTACTCTGTTTCATAAGCACATAATTTATCAGATTAACTTAACTGAAGATGGTCTTAATGGTAAATTTTATAGTACCAGTGGACCTAGTTTAAGTTACAGTACCGGGAGTATAGCCAGCGACACCGACTGGCACCACTATACTGTTACATATGATGGTTCTCATGTAGTAGTATATCTAGACGGAATAGAATGTTTCCGTGAAGAATATAATGGCAGAATCAGAAGGGATTCATCGCGGGATCTGGTAATAGGACGTAATCCCTGGGGTGATAGTTTTTCCGGTATGATGGATGATATCAGGATATATGACCGGGCTCTATCTGGAGAAGAGATTCGTGATATAGCTTTTTCATCTATGCCGGCACATCTGGCTCCAGGTATTTTTAAACAGCCGGAATCTCAAATCAATTCTGTGGGAAGGCAAGTAGTATTTACAGTTGGAGCAAGCGCTTTTCCAGAACCGACTTATCAATGGTATCACAACGATGAAGTTATAGAAGATGCTACTTCGAATAACTTAGTTCTTGAAAATATTCAGGAAAATGATGAAGGTGAATATAAAGTAGTGATATCAAATAGCCAGGGAACTGTAACAAGTAATACTGCTACCCTTGAGGTAATCGAATCACTACCACTGATCGAGAATTTGGAATGTATAATTGAATACTACACAGCATATCTTACCTGGCATAATCCCGCTAATCAAGGAGAAGACTGGGATGGTCTCCTTGTAATTCGCAATAAAGACAGAGAACCAACAGATTCTGACGATGGAATAGTTGTTTATGATGAATCATGTGATTTGCTGATAGATAAAAACCTTGAGCGAGCTAACTATCAATATGCGGTATATACATATAAAGATTTTAATAATACAAGGGTTTATTCTGATCCAGCTAGAGTAGAGGTTTCTATACCAAATATGTTTAATAAAGAGTATCTGAAAATAGATTCAAGTCAGCAGAAGCTATATATTGGTCAGAATACCAGAGGAGATCTATATAGCTTATGGAATATTGAAAAAATTACAATTGGTAAAGGCCCAGGAGGTAATGAAACAGACCTCTGGGTATATAGTGACTTGATTGGTAATAGTCCAGGACAGATACCTGAAAATAGTGAGATAGTTAGTGCAAGACTTGTCTTTGAAGTTGAAGATTATTTCTATGAAAGTAGTAATTCTGGTGATAATACTGATAGAAATAATAGCAGTGATATTAATAAGTCACATAGAGTTAATATCTACAAAATAACTGACCCTGAAAATCTGGGTTCTCCACACTATGCCAGTGAAAGTGGTATGAGAGTTGGGTTAGACTTTAATTACCGGGATCATCGTCCCGGAGTAAATATACCCTGGATGGATCAAGAGGTGGATTCTAATCAGAATGCCCGGGATACCTCAGGTAATATATTCAACTTAATCGAAAGTGATGATCCTCTTGATACAATTGAATTCTATCCAGATATACTTGTAGATGAATTGCTTGATACCGTACAGTTTGATATTACTAAAGCTGTACAGGCCTGGGCAGATGGTGAAGTGAATCAGGGCTTATATATTACTACTGATCAGGCATGGAAAGATAGAGAACATCTGGAGCTGTCTGGTTTTCAGAATAATAATCCATCCAGTATTTATGGACAACCTTATCTGGAAATAATCTATGGAGCTAGTGGTGATGATCTGGCTGGTCCTGAAAATGTTGAAGGGCTCAAACTGAAGCCCGGAATGAACAGTATTACCCTTGAATGGACCAACCCTGCTGATCCAGATATTGAGGGGATTAAGATACTCCGTAGAGAAGGTATAGAACCATTTGGTGAGCATGATGGTGAGCTGGTAACTATTATTACAGGTAATACTTCTACTATACCAGAAAGTTATACTGACAGTGGGCTGGATAGAGGCAAAACATATTATTATGCTATTTATACCTTTGATAGTGAGTTTAACTACAGTGAGAAGGTATGGATAAAAGGTACTCCTGGTGCTCTAGCTACAGTTCCATCTCTGGATGTTCCTGTGATAGGAGCGGGAAGAGTAAGTTTAAATTGGATTCAGGTTGGAGGAGCAGACAGTTATCGAATATATCGTAAAGATAGTTCAGGAGATATTGAATTATTTGAAGAAATTGGGCAGGAAGAGAGTCTTTCATATATTGACCATGTCACAGCAGGTGAATACAATTACTGGCTAACAGCAGTGAATCAATATGGAGAAGGACCTTTGTCAGAAGAAGTGACAGTAGTTGTCAGCGAGGGAGCTGCTACAGTGCCCAATACACCTTCAGAATTAAGCGCTCAGTCAATATCTGGCTCAGAAATAGAGTTAAACTGGCTAGATAATTCAGATAATGAATTATACTTTGTAATAGAACGTCAGAATGACAATGGAGAATGGCATGAGGTTGCCATAACTGCGTATAGTACAACTCGCTATATTGAAAAAAACCTTCAACCAGAAACAAATTATACCTACCGCATTAAGGGAGAAAATGAAGCAGGTTCTTCAGGATATAGTACTGAAGTATCTGTGACTACTCTAGATCTACCCGTAGTAGTGACTGACCTACATTGGGAAGTAATATCTTCGAGTCAAATAAAAGTAAAATGGGAAGATACACCTAATGAAGATAGTTATATATTAGAGTTGTTTGAACTGACAGAAGATGGAGAAATTGGAGATGGAGATGTATTAGATACACAGATTTTATCTACAGATATTACTTATTGCTATTTTGTAAAACTGGAGCCTGGCAAAGAATATAGGGTCAGAGTGACTACTGTCAAGGGTGAAAACACCGCTGAAGCATATTCTGATATTATAAGGACTTCTGCTGATTCTAAGGGTGGACTGTTTTAGAGTATAAAGGGAGGAGTGAAACAATGGAAGAGTCCTATAGATTAAGAACTTTTATGGTCTGCATAATCCTGTTATTAGCAGTAAATATAAGTATTTGCATATATGCAGAACCAACACAGGGACAGGATGTTAATCAGATTTATAATGAATATAACTTACAGGACCAGGATACCCACATTAATATTCTACCTGGGGTTAATGTAGAGGTGGGAGAAGAGGTATATTTTGATGGAATATATTATCAGGATGAATATGACCCAGATTTACAATGGGAATGGGATTTTGGTGACGGTTATACATTAAAAGCCGGTGAACCATGGTATGGTGCTTTTGATACTGGTCTTGCAGTAGTACATTATTTCATGAAACCTGGGATATATGAAGTGAAATTAACAGTTTCTCGATTTGATATGAATGAAGGACCACCAGTTCGTCTTGAAACACTTTTTACAGATTCGGTCACTGTTAATGTCAGTGGTGAAGAGGCTATTGAGGGATTTGAACTCTGGCATGCACCATTTCACGCCAGAACTGCACAATATCTTTATGCACTGGTACCTGATGGATATATGCCGGAACAGGTATCGTTGCGTGTAGAATCTCTTGAGAGTGATTATGTAGAAGAAATTTCTGGTATAACTGAGGATGGTAGACAAAAGTTTTTATTACAGAATGCTGAGTTATCTGCCGGTGAATATGTAATTATTGCTGAATTAAGAAATGGTCAGGAGGTAGTAAGTAGGATAAGGGAAAAATTATCGAAACCATATGATGGACCTCCAGAAGTGGGAATTAACGAAAACAATGCCTTTATACTTAATGGTGAAGACTTATTTTTTCCGATGAGTCCTTTTATACTGAATAAAGGTAATGCTCCACTCTGGAAAAAAATTTGTAACACCTTACATTCTCTTGGTTATTATGAAACAAGAGATCATGTAGCATGGAAGGATTATGTTGAGTATGGTAATTCAGAGAACCTTATGACATTGGGACCTACAGGATGGATAGGAAAGCAGGAAAGACACACTGATCCAGCAGATTTTATTAAATACGTAGAAACAGCAAAAGACTCCGAGGGATTGCTCGGTTGGTGCTGGGATGATGAACCAAGGCTTGGTGGTCGTTATGAGCGTATTCCGTCAGTTGTTCTGGCAGCCTGGACTTATCGCGTTAAACAGTTAGACTCACAGCATCCAAATGGTCAGCAGTATTATGGTTACAGTTACCTTCCCTACTATAATCCATTAAACAATACTAATGGATATGATTTTATGGGTAGTGCCGGGTTATATGGTGGCAAACAGGCCTTTAATGCGGATTTCTTTACATTTGATATATACCCTATTGAGGCCAAGGAACACCCTTCTTTAGTAGATCCTGAACGAGGGGTTATTGACCTCTGGCTAGAGGCTTTAGATAATTTTACCTGGAATATGGGTGATATGGTACCATTGGGTACATTTGTGGAGACTCAAAATGTTGACTCATATAACAGGATGTCAAATCATGAGGGAAAATGGGATGCAGGCCCTACACCGGGAGATCTACGAACACAATTATGGTCAGCAGTTGTCCATGGTATGAAATATATAGGGTATTTTCAATTTTTTTCTCCTACTACCCCTGATAACATGAGTGTGATGGGTGAATTCAAGGAAGCAGTAACTGACCTGACACCTATTATACTTTCTGAACCCTCTGACCATCCTGTTACACATAATTGTACTACCCGGGGAAGTCGTGTAGATATCATGGTTAGAGAAACACCTGGAGAGCTGTATGTTTTTGCTGCCAGGGTTACTGAACCGGAGAGCGAATGGGATGAGTGCATGGAACCTGAAACAATAGAATTTGAATTTGACACAGGGATGCAGTCCTCTATTGCATATGATATATTCCCTACTTATCAGTGGAAGTATCAATTATTTGATGTTGATCAGGCCCAGACTGAATTTGAATTATCTCTTGATGATAGTGGAATAAAACCTGGAAGTGTAATACTAGGTGCTGTTGAAGGTGATGTGCCAACGGAGGCAATTTATGACCGCTGGACTGGAAAGGAATATTCGCCTGAACTTGATCATACAGGCAATATAGTTTATGGATATGATGAGGGTGATGGTGAGATTGTTCCTCTGTACTGGTGGGAGAATTATAAGGGTGGTACGATTAACTATGAAACAGGAGATATCACTCTTGAATTTGGTGAATCTGTTCCCATTGGTAAGAATTTCATCCAGATTGCATATGCGGTAGAAGACCGCCAGGAACGAACTTTGACAGGCACTGATGGGGTATTTACAGATAGCCTGGAAAGAAATGCTGTTCGCATATATCGTATTCCAAAGGTTTATGCCCCTGTAATAACAGAGCAACCTAAATCTCAGACTGTAATTATTGGGAGTGATGTTAGTTTATCAGTCGCTGCCAGTGGTTTTCCGGAACCTGAATATCAGTGGTATTATAATGATCAGACTATAGAAGGAGCTACATCAGATACCCTTGTTATTAATAATGTTCAGGAAGATGATCAGGGCATATATATGGTGGCGATATCTAATAGTGTTGATAGTGTAACAAGTGATGAAGTAAATATTGAGGTTATAGAGCAACTGCCTGTTGTTGAAAATTTCGATGGTATTAGTGAGTATCATTCAGCCTATCTATCATGGGATATTCCGGACGGACAGGGTAGTGAGTGGGATAAACTATTACTTCTCCGTAAAGAAGGAAGTACCCCAGTAGATTGCAATGATGGTTATATTATTAATGATAGATTTCTTAGGTATAATGGGACAGGCTGTTCATATATGGATAGAAATTTAAATGAGGGTAATTATCATTATGCAGTATATACATATAAAGAATATGATACTAATACTGTATATTCTGATCCGGTAACAATAGAGCTTAATATACCCCAATTCTATAATAAGGAATATTTAAAAATAGATGGAGAAGAACAGGATATATTGATTGGACAAAATACCAGAAGTGACCTTTATACCATATGGAATAGTGAGAATCTTACATTAGGTAAAGGCCCAGGGGGTAATGCAACCGACCTATGGTTATATAGTGATATTATTGGAGATGGAGAAGGTCAGGTTCCTGCAGGCAGTGAGATTGTAAGTGCCAGACTTGTTTTCAAAGTTGCTGGAATTTCGTTCTTAAACAACTCAGGAACTGAAAATCAGGATATTAATGATTGGAATATCACTAATGATGATATTACTGATGTTAATCTACCACATAACATATTAATTTATCAGATAATTGACCCGGATAATCTGGGAATACCTCATTATGCAGAAGAGAGTGGATTAAAAGTAGGACTTGACTTCAATTATCGTGATCACCGCCCTGGTGTTAATATAACATGGATGAATCATGAGGAAGATTTTACTCAGAATTCTTTAGATAACTCAGATGGTATTTTTAATATATTCGAAGGTATTGAACCTGTGGATATATTAGAGTTTTATCCAGAAGTGTTTAGAGATGAGATAGCTGATGAAATACAATTTGATATTACAGAAGCTGTACAGGCATGGGTTGAAGGTGAGGTTAATCATGGTTTGTTTATTACTGCTGGACAAGACTGGAATAATGGTGAGGAATTAAGTCTATCAGGTATAACTGTAGATGATGAAAGGCAGTCAGTAAGGCCATTTCTGGAAATAATATATGGAGATAGTGTGGATGATTTGACAGGTCCAGAAGCAGTCTGTGGGTTAGAAATAATACCAGGCGAAGACAGTTTTGAATTAAGCTGGATTAATCCAGATAGAAGTATTACACCCAATCAAGATATGGTAGGAGCTAAGATAATAAGGAGAGAAGGCATAGTACCGTTTAATCATCAGGATGACGCAGTTGTGACTATTCTGGAGTGCAATGATGACATCAATAATAGTTATATTGATACTGCACTGGAAATAGGAAAAACATATTACTATGCTGTTTATACCTTTGATGAAGAACATAACTATAGTGAAAAAGTCTGGATAAAAGGAACTCCAAACAGTCCTGATGCACCAACATTTAATAGAAATCCTGTAATAGATTCGGGATCAGTTACTATTAACTGGAACACTGTCGTTGAAGCAGATGAATACAGGATTTATCGTAAAGGCAACTCAGGTGACTTAGGTCCTGAAGAAAATTCAGGTAATGTGAATCATGAACACATTCCTGGTAATCTAAAGTGTATTGAAATAAGTGAGGGTTCAGCAGGATCATATGAAGATTATCTGTCGCTTGGAAAATATACTTACTGGATGACTGCAGTAAATGAATATGGAGAAGGCCCAGTATCAGAAGTAATATCAGTTGAGATAAATGATAATAATCTAGCAGCAGATAAACCAGTAGAGCCCACTTTATTTTCAGGAGAAGCTATATCCAGTAGTGAAGTAAGATTAAGCTGGGTAGATAATTCGACTAATGAAAGTGGATTTGTGATAGAAAGAATAAATGAATCCAATGAGTATGAAGAAATTTCTTCTACTGTTTATAATACTACAGTATATATTGATAGAGGTTTAAGACCCGGTACTTTATACCAATACCGTATAAAAGCGGTGAATTCAGCAGGTGAATCTGATTATGCGGAATGTGAAGTACGGACAGAGGGGATAGCAAACATCACCTGGGAAGTAATCTCAGCAACTCATGTTAAATTACGCTGGGAAGATGGGTCTGATGAGAGAGGCTATACAGTAAAACTCATGGATCTGGATGGTGATGTACTTGATACACAATATCTATTATCAGATACAGACTCATGTATTCTGGGAGGACTTGAACCTGGTAAGGAGTACAGGGCAGAAATTTCGGCAGATATTGATTCCAATGTGGAAGAAGAGTGTGTGTCGGTGTCGGATATTATCAGGACAGCGCCTGATTCAAAAGGTGGATTGTTTTGAAGTGAGATATATTTGAGAAAGATGGTATAGAATCTGTAAACCTTACTGCAATTGATAATAAGATGGGAAGTAGAGTGATCGATTTGAATACTGTCTAGGGTGGAAAGTAAATATGAAAATGATTTAAATGATTAGCATTACAGGGTTGATATATATGAGATAGAAAATAATAAAGAGATTGGGAGATGTAATAATGAAGCATAGTGCAGATAATAGGAAATGTACAAATATTCGAGTATAATCCTGGTAGTGTGCATAATATTAGTTTGTAGTCTGACAATTAATGCAGAAGAAGATATTTTTTATATACGTGCAGGCGCTACTGGGAAAAATGATGGTAGTGACTGGACAAATGCCTGGACCGATTTGCCTGAAACGTTAGAGCGTGGGGCTATCTATTATATAGCTGCTGGAACATATGGTCCACATCTTTTCGATGATGAAGAGGTTGGTGAACAGGTAATTACAATCAAGAAGGCAACAATTGACGATCATGGGATAGATCAGGGCTGGGAAAATTCTTATACTTCAGTTGGATCCTGATGGAAAAGTCAGGGGGCTGGATGGTTCCCGGGATTATGGAGCATATGATTTTTTACCAGATGGTTTATCCAGACCAATTATCGCCAGTCAGCCAAAGTCACAGGCTGTAAAGGAAGGAGATAATGTTTCGTTTTCTGTTATTGCAAGTAGTCTCCCTGCCCCTGATTATCAATGGCAGTTTAATGGGCAGGATATTGATGGGGAAACATCTACTACACTGACTCTTGAAAATGTTCAAACTGTAGATAGCGGGTATTTTACAGTGCTTGTATCAAACAGTGAAGGGGTAACTAAAAGTAATTCCGCTCTTTTAATAGTTGCTGATGAAGACCCACTGCACATCTTGCAGATGGATTTTGAAGGGGATCTGTCCAACTCATTAGATACTGATTTTAGAGCAGGGTGGAATGGAACAGAGAGTTATCTTGGCGGTATTAATGGACTGGCTATGAATACTGGCAGTACTGAGGGAAACTTTGTTAAAATTCATAATAGTTCGCTCTTAGGAGGTATGGATGAACTAACTTTAGCTATCAGGGCGCGAAAAAACATTTCAGAAACCGGAGGTACGTTAATATACAAAGACACTCAATATGGTTTAAGTATATCCGAAAATGAAATATCTGGGTTTCTAACAGATGATAGATGGATAAGATTTAGAACAACACACATAACCTGAAGATTCGGGGGATTATAGAGTAGTAGTGTCAAATAGTAAAGGTACTGTTACAAGTAATACCATTAAATTAACAGTAATTAATTCACCACCCGGAATTTCTCGATTCAATAGCATAGCAGAGTACTTTACAAGCTATGTGTACTGGGAAAATCCAGTTGAAGAAGAGTCCTGGGATAAGGTTATTATCATACGGAACAATGATAGTGAAATTACGACCCATACAGATGGTGAAATAATCTATGAGGGTAGTAGTAATTCATTTATTGATAAAGATTTGAGTCAGGGTACCTCTATTATTATGCGGCTTATACATCTAAAAAGAGTGGGACAATAGAATCCTATTCGGAGCTGGAAACAACTAGAGTTGATATACCAGAAACATATAATAAGGACTACCTTAAAATAGAAGATGACCAGCGAAACAAAATAGTTATTGGACAGAACACCAGAAATGACCTATTCAGTTTATGGAATACAGAAGTTAATTCAATAGGTAAAGGCCCTGGGGGTAACGAGACAGACCTATGGGTTTATAGTGACCTAATCGGTAATGGACAGAGTCAGATACCTGTCGGTAGTAAGATAGTTAGTGCGAAATTGGTCTTTAATGTGGGAGAGTCCTCTTTCAAAAGCGGAAACGAAATCGAGAATTCTTATAGTGATAACTCTCATAATGAAAATAATATAAATGAAGGTACAGTAAACAATAGTAGTCCTCATAGTATTAAAATCTATCAAATCACAGATCCAGATAATTTGGGAACACCATATTTCGCAGATGAAAGTGGGCTAAGAGTTGGTCTTGACTTCAATTACCGTGATCACCGTCCTGGAATCAATAAGCCTTGGCTAAATTCGGAAGATGATACAGATGATAATTCAATTGACAATACAGCTGATAATACATATGACAAAAGTATTCTTGATCTCTTTACAGGTAGCGAAGAAGGGACAGAAGATGCCGAAAACTCTGAAGATGATATAGATCTGAATTCAGACACTGATAGATACGCTATAGATATCATTGAATTCTACTCCATTGTATTTGAGAATGAAATTCTTGACACTATCAGATTTGATATTACAGAAGCAGTACAGGCCTGGGCAATTGGAAATAGTGAAAACCAGGGTCTATTTATCACAACAGCTCAGGGATGGACATATGGTGAATACTTAACTCTGTCAGGTATGACTGCAGAAGATGAAGATAAACGACCATATATTGAAGTAATATATTCAGATAATGATAGTGCTGACCTGATAGCACCAGAATCAGTGGGTGAAGTGACTATTGAGCCTGGTACAGATAGTATTACATTGAACTGGATTAATCCTGATCTTTCGAATTCTACTAATTCAGATATTGCTGGAGTAAAAATGTTGCTCAGAGAAGGGATAGTACCTTTTGATGAACAGGATGGAGATTTTGTTGCTTTCATTGATGATATTACTAGTAGTAGTGGCAAATACATAGACACAGGACTTACTACTGGACAGACATACTATTATGCCATATATACCTATGATAATGAGCATAACTATAGTAGTAAAGTATGGATAAAGGGCTCACCTGGTAGTCCTGCAGAAGCTCCAGTTTTTGATAATCCAGTGGTAGGCCAGGGTACAGTAAGTCTTAGCTGGAATCAGGTAGATGGAGCAGAAGATTATCGTGTTTATCGAGAAGACAGTTCAGGGAATATTAAGCTACTTAATGAGACCAGGCGGGATCAGGACCTTTCGCTTCTAAATCATGTTACTGAAGGAGAATATATTTATTTCTTAACAGCAGTAAATCAGTATGGAGAAGGACCATTTTCTGAAAAGGTATCAGTATTTGTCAATGATCCAGCGGCAGAAGTACCCGATGCACCTTCAGAACTGAGTGGTCAAGGTACTTCTGGCTCAGAGATTGAATTAAGCTGGATGGATAACTCAGATACTGAATTTAACTTTGTATTAGAAAGACAGAATGATACTGGTGATTGGATTGAGGTTGTCCGTACTGAAAAAAATAGAACAGGATATATTGATGACAACCTTCTTCCTGCTACATATTATAATTATCGTATTAAAGCAGCAGAAAACTCAGCAGGATCTTCATCATACAGTAGTCAAATCTTTGCGACTACTCTTGATCTCCCAGTGGAAGTAACTGATATCAGCTGGGAAGTTATATCAACAAGTCATGTTAAAGTTAAATGGCAAGATACCACTAATGAGGATAGTTATAGAGTAGAGCTGTTTGATATTTCTGCAGATAACGAACCACTGCGTTTTCAGACTCTATCAAAAAACACAAATAGCTGTTATTTTATTACATTAGAATCAGGTAAAGAATACCGGGTAAGGGTAACTTCGATTAAGGGAGAAAATTCAATTTTTACTGAATCAGACATTATCAGGACTTCAATGGATTCTAGAGGTGGGCTGTTTTAAAAATTAGAAGACAGGGTAAGTAATATGATAATGTGGCAACAATGATGGAGGGACAAATATTATGATAATCGAACATTGAAAATCCAGTTGTGTAATACTATTATCCGGTCTTTTATTATTTTTACATTCTACTGAAAGGGGAATCGTCTCAATGTTGATATGAATTTAGTAAATTATTAGTTAATCTATGATTATTTCCATATTAAGTAGTTAAAAAATCGAGAAATTTTGTGTCCCAGGATTAAACTTTTCTTGATAATAATTATTATTAATTGCAGGAATCACATACTTAATATTGAATACTATATATAGGGATATATTTACATTTCTAATAAAATAAGAATAATGTAGATAAATGTTATAAGTAAATAATATTAAATTATAAAGTATTATTACAATAGCAATAGCTAACAGGGGGAATTGAATTGGATATTTCTTTAACAAAGATACTTGACTGGTTGCGAAATAATGTTTTTACCAGTTATATAATTATACAGGCAGTAATTTTATTATTAATTTCTATAATATCATACTTTATTTCTGGGGCTTTTAAAAAAGACGGTTTAAAAGATAAAGTAAGTAATATTTTTAAATACTTAAGGTTTATTTCAAGAGATAATCTTAACAGGGTTATAGCTGAACTTGTCTGGCCAATTATCGGGGCAGCACTAATCTGGTTATATATATTGTTTGCTGTCAGTCTTGAATATCACTATCAATTCTTAATGTCGGTAGGTCATTTGATAAATGCCTGGATCATTATAAAAATTTTTTCATCATTTATGAAAAGCAAAATTTTTACCCGTTTTTTATCAGTTTTCGTCTGGATTATAGCGGCCCTTAAAATAATGAATGTCTATGATAAAATAGTAAATTATTTAAGCCAAATTACTTTTTCCATGGGTGATTATACAGTATCATTAACTACAATAATTAAAAGTGTAATTGTAATTTCAATATTAATTTATATAGCAGATAAGATAAGTGATTTACTTGACAGAAAAATAAATAACGTAGAAAGTATGACACCTGCAGCAAGGATTTTAACCCGTAAATTTAGTCGTATTTTTTTGATGATAATAGCCGGTCTGATTGGGTTAAGCACATTGGGTATTGACCTTACTGCTTTCGCATTCATTGGAGGTACCCTTGGTGTTGGTTTAGGTTTTGGTTTACAGAAAGTTGTTTCAAATTTTGTTAGTGGAATAATAATTCTGGCAGATAAGTCTGTTAAACCTGGAGATGTTATTGAAATAAATGAGAACTACGGATACATAAATTCTCTGGGCACCAGATTTGTTTCATTGATTACTCGTGGCGGGAAGGAATTCTTAATCCCCAATGAAGACTTTATAACTCAGACAGTAGTAAACTGGTCATATAGTGACCGTATGGTAAGGATTGATGTTCCAATTGGTATATCATATAATTCTGATTTAAGGGGTGTTATAAAGTTAATTCAGGATTCGATTAAAGATATAGATCGAATTATACAGGATCCCGAACCCAAGTGTATAGTAAAGGAGTTCGGAGAGAGTTCTATAGACCTTATTTTCCGCTTCTGGATATCAGATCCTGATCGTGGTGTTGCAAATGTCAAAAGTGAAGTTTTACTACTTATCTGGGATGTTTTCAAAGAAAATGATATAGAAATACCTTATCCACAGCGTGATTTACATATAAAAGAAGAAAAAAATGTGTATGGAGAAAAAGAAGATAATAATGATAGAAATGAAGAAAACAAAGTTAATATCAATAAAGAAGAAAATAAAAATAGGGAAAAAAACAAGGTTAATAATGATATTAGTAAAAGCAGAAATATTGAAGAAGCAAATAACTGATAAATACTAAATAATTATAAAACAATATACTACAGGAGGGGAGTTTAAGACATGAAAGTAAAACTTGAAGAATTGCAACAGAAATGTGATCCAGATATTTTTGGTTTTAAAACAACTGAGGAAATAGAACCGTTCGAGGAAGGAATAATAGGTCAACAGCGGGCTGTTGACGCAGTAGATATGGGTCTCAGGGTAAAACAGGATGGCTATAATATATTTATTTCTGGTAGGACAGGCACTGGAAAGACGACCTATGCAAATACCATAGCCAGTAAGAGGGCTAAAGACAAAGAAGTTCCCAAAGATTTTTGCTATGTCTACAATTTTAAGGAACCATCCACTCCCAATGCACTGATCCTTCCTACCGGTACAGGTGAAGAACTCTGTCTGGATATGGAAAATCTGATAGAAGAACTAAAGGAAGAGATACCAAGGGCTTTTGAGAGTGAAGAACATGAAAAAAAGAAGAGCAGTATAATGAGTGAGTTTCAGGAAGAGTCCAATAAACTTATCGCAAAACTTGAAAAAGAAATTGAGAAAGATAATTTTATATTACAGCATTCAGGACAGGGCACATTTCCCAACCCCGTACCAATAGATGAAGATGGTAAACCAATTACCAGGGAACAATTCCAGGAGATGCCTGAGGAGAAGAGACAGGCTATCAAGGAAAAGAATCTGGAAATAAAGGAGAAAATCGAAAAATTGAGAAGGGTAGTCAGGAATCTCCGTCTTGAAGCCCAGGCGGAATTGGAAAAACTTGATAAAGATTTTGGATTATCCATTTTACAACCCATTTTCGAAAATTTGAAAGAAAAATATCAGTGCTGTGATGAGGTCAGTGACTATCTTGATGATGTTAAAGAAGATATAATTGAAAATATAGATAAGTTTAATGATAAGCAGGAAAATAACAATTTTCTTATGGCTTTACAGCAGGGAAATGATGAATCTTTTTTCAATAGATATCAAGTCAATTTATTTGTTAACAACAGGAAAACAGAGGGGGCCCCGGTAGTTGTTGAATCAAATCCTACATATTATAATCTCTTTGGTAAAATTGAAGGGAAAAGCCAGTTTGGTACTATAACAACTGATTTTACAATGATTAAAAGTGGTGCTATTCATAAGGCCAATGGGGGTTACCTTATTATCCATGCCCGTGATGTACTGCAGAAACCATTTGCCTGGGAGACATTAAAGAGGGTACTTCTCAATCAAAAGATAATTGTGGAGAATATAGGTGAACAATATAGAGCAATTCCGATTACTACATTGAAACCTGAAGCAATAGATATTGATGTTAAAGTTTTTTTGATAGGAAGTCCCTGGATATATAAATTATTATACCATTATGATGAAGAATTCAAGAAACTCTTCAAGATAAAGGCTGATTTTGATGTAGAAATGAAAAGAGACAGTGATAACTTACATAAATTCGCTGCCTTTGTTAGTTGTATCTGTCACAGAGAAGAGATCAGGCACTTTACTGCTGAAGCGGTTGCAAAGGTTGTGGAATACAGCAGTAGAATTACCGATAGCAGGGATAAACTTTCTACTCGTTTCAATGAGATTCTTGAAGTGTTATATGAGGCCAATGCCTATGCAGAAATAAATAATAATAAATATATTGATAACACTGATGTCAGTAGAGCGATTAAAGAAAGGGAGAGAAGATCTAATCTGGCAGAAGAAAAAATTCAGGAAATGATTAATAAGGGCCATATTTTGATTGATATCGAGGGTGAGGAAACAGGTCAGATAAACGGACTCTCTGTCTATCAGACTGGCCAATATAGTTTTGGTAGACCTACACGGATAACTGCCAGAACACATCTTGGTCAGGAAGGATTGATAAATATTGAAAGAGAAGCCAAGATGAGTGGAAATATACATAATAAGGCTGTATTGATTTTATCAGGTTATCTTGGAGGCAAATATGCTCAGGATAAACCACTGAGCCTTTCTGCTAGCCTTGCTTTTGAACAGAGTTATGGCGGAATTGAGGGTGATAGTGCAAGCTGTGCAGAACTTATAGCCTTACTTTCATCAATCTCTGGATATCCTGTTAAGCAGAATCTGGCGATTACTGGTTCAATGAATCAGAATGGTATGGTTCAGCCAATTGGTGGTGTCAATGAAAAAATAGAGGGTTTCTATAAAGTTTGCAAACAGCAGGGTTTAAACGGTAAACATGGTGTGGTAATTCCAATACAGAATAAAGATAATCTTATGTTGAATGATGAGGTTATAGAAGCTGTAAAAGAAGGGGATTTTCATATTTACTCTGTTGAAAATATCGATCAGGCCATTGAGATTATGCTTGGTAAAACTGCTGAAGAAGTCCATGATAAAGTCTTAGATGTTCTTATGGAATATGCAGTAAAAACTGCTGATTATGAAGATGATGAAAATAATAATACAGAATAGTAAAGTTAATATATTTATTTAAATACATAGAAAGTATAATTGATTAAGTTTGAACATTATTTTTATGGGCATTTTTATATGAAGACTATTTTTCATAAACACTATTTT
>JBKGXW010000030.1:0-25762 GCA_046546395.1 Halanaerobiales bacterium | reverse complement strand
ATCCATTCCTGCAAAAGTATTTTGTGAAGGGCTTGACACTTGGTGGGGTAAAGGGGTAAGATATGAAGTATGGATATATGAATAATACTTATGAATAAATATTCTCCGGTTAGAATTACTTGATTTTTCATAAAGACAGTATCTAATAGGCTGTTTAATTACTTTTGTGAATTTTTGACTGAGTATATGAGTCTAAAATATTCAGCCCGGGAGAGTATCTCATTAAAGGAGAAGGATTGATGGATAATCTAATCAATAATAGACGACCTGGATGTAAAGGCTGTTATCCAGTATTTAAATTACCCACTGGAGATATATATGATCTTCTAGTAAAGGGGGGTAAAAAGGATATAAAGCAATATGTGGAAAAGGGTGTTTATGAGCAGAGAATTAAAGCCTGTGAGAATTGTGATGGATTGATGGCCAGTACTACCTGTCGTTTCAGTGGCAATCTGGTTTTTCAAAATGCGGCAAAGACTGATCAGAAATGCTTTTATCCAGGAGATTCTAAATGGTAATCATTCTTTAAAGCTAATCGATGTTTAAAGCTAATCGATGTTTAAAGCTAATCGATCTTAAAAGCACTAAATTGTTAATTTAATGCCAGAGAGTATGAGTAGCAATTCGATATTTTTGATATAATATTATATAATCCAGAAGAAATAATAGTTAATGTATGCAAAAAAAAAAAGAAAAGGTGATAAGATGAACAGATTAACTTTAAATGCAGACATTGAAAAAGGGAAAATAAATAAAAATATTTATGGACATTTTGCAGAACACCTTGGTAGGTGTATCTATGAAGGAATCTGGGTTGGTGAAGATTCTGATATTCCCAATACCCGTGGTATTAGAAATGATGTGGTAGAAGCCCTGAAAGCCATAGATATACCGGTATTGCGTTGGCCTGGTGGTTGTTTTGCTGATGAATATCACTGGAAAAATGGTATAGGTCCTCGTGAAGGAAGGGCCAGAATGATAAACACACACTGGGGTGGTGTAGTAGAAAATAATCACTTCGGTACACATGAATTTCTGGATCTTTGCCAGCAGTTGAATACAGAACCATATATCTGCGGTAATGTCGGCAGTGGAACAGTTCATGAGATGCAGCAATGGGTAGAGTATATGACTTTTGATGGTGAATCTCCCATGGCTGACTGGCGTAAAGAAAATGGCAGAGAGGATCCCTGGCACTTAAAATATTTTGGTGTTGGTAATGAAAACTGGGGTTGTGGGGGCAATATGCGTCCTGAGTATTATGCTGATCTCTATCGTCGATATCAGACATATGTCAGAAATTATGGTGATAACGAGATATATAAGATAGCCTGTGGGCCTAATTCTGATGATTTCAAGTGGACAGAGGTATTGATGGAGAGAGCCGGTGATTATATGGATGGCTTAAGTCTTCATTATTACACAGTTCCCGGAAGCTGGCAGGATAAAGGTTCTGCTGTTGATTTTGATAAAAAAGATTGGTTTGTTACATTAAAGAAAACATTATATATGGAAGAGCTGATTAATAAGCACAGTATAATTATGGATAAATATGATCCCGATAAAAAAGTTGATTTGATTATTGATGAATGGGGTGCCTGGCATAATGTTGAACCAGGTACAAATCCTGGATTTTTATATCAACAGAATACGCTGAGAGATGCTCTGATTGCTGGTATCAATCTAAATATCTTTAATAATCACTGTGATAGAGTAACGATGGCTAATATTGCCCAGACTATAAATGTTCTTCAGGCAATGATATTAACGCAGGGAGAGGAAATTATACTTACTCCCACCTATCATGTATTTGAAATGTATAAGGTGCATCACGATGCACAATTACTGGATTTTCATTTAATCACTGAAGATTATCAGGTAGAAGATGAAAGTATACCTGTAGTAAATGCATCTGCTTCAATAGATGATGAGAGTCGTATTAATATAACCCTCTGTAATCTAAGTGATGATAAAAGTATTGAGATGGAATGTGTATTTAATAGTATCGAATATAATATTTCTGATATTAAAGGTAGGGTATTGACGTCAGAAGAGTTGAATGCACATAATACTTTTGGAGATAAGAGTAGAGTCGAACCGGTAGAAATTGAAGGTATTAACTTAAGTAGAAAGGGTTTTAAGGTTAATTTACCTTCAAGTTCTGTAGTCCTCTTAACTATAAAAGCATAAAGAGCATACTAGAGGAAAAATAATGAAAACATAGGTGTCCTTATATAGGTAAACTTTCTACAGGGTTTGCATGTATTGCCTGTGTTTTCTTTTTTTCTAAAATAATTCTCAAGAAGACTTTATACAAATCTTATTTTTGATTTTGGTGGTGAAGTTTACTTTGATTTTTCACCAGCATTTGAGCATTGGCTCAGGGTATAATTAATCGATAGAGGTATTTTAAAGTACATTCTTCAATTATTGAGTATATGAACTAACTAATAGAAAGGGTGGTTTTGATGATGAAACAGAAAGATTTAACTGCACAACTACCAGATGGCAAGATGTTTGAATTCTGGGAAGTGGAGCAGAATTATGAAAAGGAAATACATGTAGATAATCAGAATCCTGAGGCCTCAGATAGTAATGATGGTTCCAGATCCAGGCCATTCAGAACAATAAATGCTGCAGCAGAAGTAGCAGTTTCGGGGACCAGAGTGCTTATTCACGGTGGAACATACCGCGAAACCGTCCGACCAGCAAGGGGCGGTACAGGGCCGGAAAAGATGATCAGTTATGAAGCATATCAGGGGGAAGAGGTAATCATTAAGGCCTCAGTTGAAGTTGAGGATTTTAACCCCAGTATCGGCTGGAGAGTAATCAGAGGATTCGGTAATGATATTCAGGTTCCTGAGGGCATAAAAATATGGGAAATTGAACTTGATCCCGAGGATTTTAAAGGATACAATCCCTTCTGTGCAGTAAATATTCTTCATGATCGTTTATTTATTGAATATGATAAGACCGACATGACAAATTATTTAAATAGAAGAGGTATGGTTTTTGTTGATGGAAAGCCAATGAAACAGGTACCTCTTTATTATATGCTGGGTGAAAGTGAGAATACATACTGGGTAGAATCCAATGGGCAGAAGATACATATCCGTTTGTCCGGTGATGATAATCCTGAAAACCACACCATTGAGCTTAGTAACCGCGAACAGTGTTTTGCGCCTGAGATTCCTTTTCTTTCCTATATAAAAGTAAAGGGCCTCACAATGGCTCATGCGGCTACAGGTGCTCCGGTTCCCCAGCGGGGTTCCCTTTCTACTTATCGCGGACATCACTGGATAATCGAAGATTGTACAATAGATTGGGCGAATGGTACTGGTATTGACTGTGGTAATGAATGCTGGCATCATACAAGGATTGAAAACCAGATTATCGGCCACACTATTATTCGTCGAAATACGATTAAAGATGTCGGTGTCTGCGGTATTGCCGGAATGTTTGTCAGCAATATGCTGATTGAGGATAATATGATTACTGGAACTGGCTGGCAGCGTATGGAACTTTCCTGGGAAGCCGGGGGAATCAAATTTCACAGATCTATTGACTCATTGATACGAAGGAATGTGATAATGGAGAATTACGGGTGTGATGCATTGTGGCTGGATGTCGGCAATGAGAATAATCGCATTACCTCCAATTTATTCCTTGACGGAATTGATTCCAGGGAACACATATTTATTGAATGCACCCGGGATTCAGAAAATCTTATTGACAATAATATCATCTGGAATGTAGAAGGTAGATATGATCGAGATGCTGTACCGGACGAACCCGGGTCTTCAGGATGGTACAAAAATACTGAAAATGATGTAAAAAATGGTTATGGTATTTATCTGGAGGGAACTGATAGACTCAGGATTGTTAATAATCTGATTGGAGAATGTGAGAAATCAGGTTTTTTTGCTAAAGTTGTAGCTTTCCGCCTGGAATTTAAACGCGGTGGTACTTCAAGAGAGAATAAGCTTTTTAATAACCTATTTTATAGATGTGGAGAAGCAGCGATCATCCTACCAGATCAGCATAATGAGGTAGAAGGCAATGCCTATATTCAGATGCCTTCAGGCTTTCTTAGAGTAATGTACCCCGAACCTGAGATGTGTCTTGATCTCCCTGCATGGCAGGAATTCTGTGATTACGATATTGATGGATGTACTGCTGATATGGAGATTGAAGTCAATAGTGAGGATTTAACTATCGAAATCACCTTCAGAGATGAATTACCTCAGGTCAAAGCAGATGAAGAGGTTATGACAGATTATTTTGGAGATTCATATTTTACCTCCAGACCAGCAGGTCCATTTATGAGATTTGAAGACCAGAAAATCATTATTAATATTGACCCGAGGAAAATAGAAGGTAGCCTCCTCTGAGTATAGTACAGACATACTTTATATTAGTTGTGGTGATGAAGATGGGATAGCTCTGGAAAATAGTTATCAGATATCAGTGAATGGTCTTACAGAAAATGCTGGTGATAAACTAAAAAACTTTATTAGGTAATTATCAAAGATGCCGGCCATGATTTCAAGGTCTGGAATAATGGTGCCTATAAATTCCTCAGATTGATTTTCAGAGGAGATAATCTATCTGAAGAGTCTTCTACTGAGCAAAACCTTGTCAGCAAGACAATTGATACCTTTTAGTCACGTTATTGTATATATTAACCTGAAACCGAGGGGGATATCTTACGCTTAGAAAAGTTTGGGGAGAAAATGCCTGAGTGGAAACATATACTGACGCTGAACCATATAGAATGGAGTTTGGAGATAAGCTTGTATTGAAAAAAGAAGAGGCTGATGAGCTGTTGAAATTTCTTGTTAAGGAATATTTCCGAAAAAAATAAATAATCTGAAAGGATTGATTAAGATAATGAGAGAAATTATTAGACAACAGAGGACAAATCCATATCTTCCATCATGGGAGTATATTCCTGATGCAGAACCCTATGTTTTTAACGGGAGGATATATATATATGGATCCCATGATCGCTTTAACGGTCATGTTTATTGTTTGAATGATTATGTCTGCTGGTCAGCACCATTGGAAGACCTGGGTGACTGGCGCTATGAAGGTCTGATTTATAAAAAAACAGATGACCCGCTTAATCCAGACGGAAGTATGTGTTTATATGCACCGGATGTTACTGTTGGGCCAGATGGTAGGTATTATCTGTATTATGTTCTGGATAAGGTACCTGTTGTTTCGGTTGCAGTTTGTAATACACCGGCTGGTAAATATGAATTTTATGGTTATGTTCATTATGCTGATGGAACCCGACTGGGAGAGAGGGATAGTGACCAACCCCAGTTTGATCCCGGAGTACTTACTGAGGGAGAAAGAACATATCTTTATACCGGTTTTTGCCCTAAAGGCGACAGGTCACGTAAGGGAGCTATGGCGACTGTTCTGGGACCAGATATGCTGACAGTTGTTGAAGAACCGGTATTTGTGGCCCCAAGTGAACCCTATAGTGAGGGGAGCAGCTTTGAGGGACACGAGTTTTTTGAGGCTCCTTCTATCAGAAAAAGGGGAGATACCTATTATTTTGTATATTCCTCTATATTAATGCATGAACTTTGTTATGCTACCAGTAAAAAGCCTACAGAAGGTTTTGAATATCAGGGGGTTATTGTCAGTAATTGTGACCTTCATATTGATTCCTACAAACCAGCAGACAAACCGATGTATTATGGTGGTAATAATCATGGGAGTATTGTTGAAATAGAAGGAGAATGGTATATTTTTTATCACAGACATACCAATGGTACAAACTTCAGCAGACAGGGGTGTCTGGAAAAGATAGAGTTCAGTGAAGATGGTACAATCTCTCAGGTAGAGATGACTTCCTGTACTTCTATTGAAACCCCTTTAAGAGGATATGGTGAATATCCCACTTATCTTGCCTGTAATTTGTTCTGTGATGAAGAGTCTGTCTATACAGACTTTACCGGAGCATGGATGAATAAACAATTCCCCAAGATAACCCAGGATGGCAAAGATGGAGATAAGGAGATAGGGTATATCGCAAATATGAAGGAATCTGCCACAGCAGGATTTAAGTATTTCGATTGTAAGGGAATTAAGCAGGTGAAGGTTAAGGTTCGTGGATATTGTAAAGGCGAATTTGAAGTTAAAACATCATGGGAGGGAGAAGTACTGGGAACTATTCCTGTTGAGTTTTCAAATATATGGAAGGAATATTCAGCAGATATTGTTATACCAGATGGGATACAGACACTTTATTTTACTTATAGAGGTAATGGAAGTGCCAGTCTGGCATCATTTACTCTGGAATAATTTAATGTTAGGGGGTTGAATGTGATTAATAACAATCTAAAACTATGGTATAAAAATGAAGCAAGCGAATGGGAAGAAGCACTACCAGTAGGAAACGGCCGACTGGGCGGTATGATATTTGGTAAGATAGAACATGAAAGGATACAGCTTAATGAAGATTCGGTCTGGTATGGTGGCCCCCAGGATAGAAACAATCCAGATGCCCTGGAACACCTTGAACAGATCCGTCAATTGATTTATGCTGGTAAAATCAAAGAGGCAGAGCAATTGGCTGCCTTCACTCTTTCAGGTGTTCCGGAGGGACAGAGGTTTTACCAGACAGCAGGAGACTTGATGATTGATTTCTTTTATGATGAGGGAGAGAGCAAGGAAGAGAGAGTGATTACGCAAAAGATCAGGGTAAAGGATACGGAAAAGTTTATTAAAGATTATCGGCGGGAACTTGATCTAGCTAATGGGGTAGTAAGTGTCAATTTTCAAAAAGGTGGTATTAGTTATAAAAGAAAGATTTTTTCATCTGCAGTTGACCAGGTTTTGGTTATAAGACTTACTGCTGATCAGGCAGCAAACATCTCCTTTAAATTGAATTTAAAAAGAGATAAATGGATGGACCAGGTTTTACCGTTTGAAGGGAATAGCTTAATAATGAGAGGTCATTGTGGTGGAGAAAAGGGATCAATTTTTAGAAACATGGTTAAAGTTGTAAATGATGGAGGAAGGGTTTTTACTTTAGGGGATAACCTTATAGTGGATGAAGCTAATTCTGTCACCATCTATCTGGATATTGAAACAAGTTTCAGACATAAAGAACCGGAATTAATCTGTAAGGATAGACTACAAAATGTTGTTGAAAAAGGTTATGATTTAGTACTTCAACATCATATAGAAGATTATCAATCATTATACGATAGGGTTGAGTTTAATATAAGTAATAGTGATAATTCAATAGATAAAGTTACTGGTGATTTTATACCAACAGATAAACGTCTGAAAAGAGTAATAGCTGGATATGAGGATCAGCACTTAATAGAACTATATTTCCAGTATGGAAGATATTTATTGATTTCCAGCAGCAGAGAGGGCTCGCTTCCTGCTAACCTCCAGGGTATATGGAATAAGGATATGCGACCACCCTGGGATAGTAAATATACCATTAATATTAATACAGAGATGAATTACTGGCCGGCAGAAAGCTGCAATCTGTCTGAATGTCATTTGCCACTTTTCGATCTAATAGAGCGTATGCGGGTAAATGGACGTCGAACAGCCAGGGAGATGTATGATTGCAGGGGTTTTGTCGCCCATCATAATACTGATATCTGGGCTGATACTGCCCCACAGGATGTCTACATACCGGCATCATACTGGCCTATGGGAGCGGCATGGTTATGTCTGCATTTATGGGAACATTATCAGTTTAATTTAAACATAGATTTTCTTAAAGATGCTTATGAAACAATGATAGAAGCAGCTATTTTCTTTCTGGATTTTCTGATAGAAGATCCGGATAGCGACTATCTGCTAACCTGTCCCTCAGTATCTCCAGAGAACACCTATATTCTACCGGGAGGGGAAGAGGGTAGGCTCTGCAAAGGACCTTCCATGGATTTACAGATTATTTATGCCCTCTATAAAGCCTGTATAGAGGCTGGAGAAATGTTGGGAAGAGATTCAGAATTGATTCGTCAATTCAGGGGTGTCCTGGCAAGGCTTCCTGAACCTGAAGTCGGGAAATACGGACAGCTTAAGGAATGGAGTGAGGATTATGAAGAAGCAGAGCCGGGTCACAGGCATATTTCTCACCTCTTTGCACTTCATCCCGCTAATCAGATATCTGTTAATAAAACACCTGAATTGGCACAAGCAGCCCGGAAAACTCTGGAAAGAAGGCTGGAAAACGGCGGGGGACATACTGGCTGGAGTCGGGCCTGGATTATAAATTTCTGGGCAAGGTTACAGGATGGCGATCTTGCCTATGAAAATCTTCTGCAATTATTGCGTAAGTCTACCCATAAAAATCTATTTGACAATCATCCACCATTTCAGATAGATGGTAATTTTGGTGGTACAGCAGGTATTGCTGAGATGCTCCTTCAGAGTCATGATGAAGGTTTACAATTACTACCTGCATTACCCTCAGCCTGGTCAAAAGGTTATGTCAAAGGCTTAAGGGCCAGAGGTGGTTTTGAGGTGGATATAGAATGGGAATCAGGGAAATTAATAAAAGCTTTTATAAAGTCTCTTTATGGAGAAAAATGCAGAATATATACTCATGACAATATTAATATTTCTATTACACAGGATGATGAACCAGTAAATCTGGTAAGTGAGAAGGATTTATTAGGTTTTAAAACAGTGAAGGGCAAAATATATCAGATTAAAGTAGATTGATAGTCAACCCAATACTAAAATCATGATAATATAGTATTTTAAAAGTGATTGATCATGAAATTATACTATGAACAAAGGGAATTAAAGCTAAAGATATATGATTAACATTATATATTTATTAATTATTCCAGGGGGTTAAATTGTGAACACATCAAGAACAGCACCGGCAGTGATATCCGATCCTGACTATATGTTTCCAGCATTCTCAAATGGCAGGGTGCTTCTGGATAAAAAATTGGGGCGCCTTCCTGCAATGGGGTGGAATAGTTGGAATGCTTTTGGTAGTAAAAACAATGAGGAACTTACCAGGGCAATGGCTGATGCATTTGTTGACCTGGGACTGGCTGACCTTGGATACAAATATATAGTGCTCGATGACGGGTGTTATAAATCTGAGCGCGTAGATGGATTACTTTCAAATGAACCCCTGAAATTTCCAGGAGGCTTTAAGGCATTGTCTGATTATATACATGGTAAGGAACTTTGTTTTGGCATGTACAATGATATAGGTACAAATCTTTGCGCAGGCTCTGCAGTGGGTACCTGTGGTTATGAGGATATCGATGCAAATACCTATATTAACTGGGGTATTGACTTTTTAAAGGTTGATAATTGTTACTATCTCTGGGATGATGCAACGTTTTCAGACGAAACTAACGCAAAATATAGCTATGCCCCGAATATTAGAAGCATAACAGTTTCTGGTAAAGGATTGAAAACTACCTTGAATGCTGTTAAGGATGGTGTCCTTTTAGGAACAGGAGCTATTAAAAACGACAGTGACTATGTATCAAATATTGGTACTTTTGACGGAACACATGGAGATGTAAGTCCTGTTGGTGATCTATGGTGTGAGCTTGCCTTTACTATGAATGTGTCTGCATCAGGAGAACATTCCGTAATTGTTAATTATGCAAGTGGGGAAGAAATTGGAACAGGATGTTGGCTTCAGCTTGCAGTTGGAAGTGCAGATAATGAAACCAGGTATTTTGATAATTTGCTTCCCCTGACCGATAGTACAACTACTTTTACAGAGTCGGAAGAAATAATTGTATCCTTAAATGAGGGAGAAAATATCATACGACTTATGAACCACAGAAGGCAGGAGAATCCCCTTTATTCATATGCTGCTTTACTTGATGGTTTTAATAAGGCTGACCCCGATCATGATATTGTACTCTCAATCTGTGAATGGGGTAAAACACAGCCGCAAAACTGGGGATATAAGGTTGGAGACTCATGGCGTATTTTAAATGATATTACCTTCGATGTCGGCTCTGACGGCGAACCAGGTAAAGCTGCCTGGAGTTCAAACTATACCACAAGCATAACATCCCAGTATAATAAGGCAGTTATTATGGATGTGTTTGCTGGACTAGACAGGGGATGGAATGATCCTGATATGCTTGTGATCGGGATGAACGGGATAACAAATACCATGAATAAAACACATATGACTATGTGGTGTATGATGAATTCCCCACTTATGCTTGGGCTGGATTTAAGGCGCGTTAAAAAAGGTGATCAAATCTGGCAGGTTATAGCAAATAAAGACTTGATTGCACTGAATCAGGATGAGCTCGGTGTTCAGGCAAAAAGAATTTACTGTTCTCTCGACAATATCAACCCTGATATTGCATATGTAGCAAATAACAACCGTATTGATATCCTTGCAAAACCTCTTGATAACGGGGATATTGCCTTATCTTTTATAAATTTAAGTGACTCAAGAGATACTAATGGACATTCAGTTGATGTAGGGCGTATTATCAAGTATATCGGAGATAAAATGATAGATTCTGACAAATTTGGAACTGCTGCAGGCTACTACATAAAAAATTTGTGGTCAGGCACGAAGGCGGAAAATAATACAGGGATTTTCTCTGTAGCAGGTATTGATGCCTATGACAATGTAACTATAAGGGTTACCCCTATATATAAATAATAATTAGTCTGTTAAAAATGGATTCGTCGAAACTTCACCAATGGGGTGGAACAGTTATGATTATTATGATACTACAGTGACCGAAGCAGATGTTAAGGCTAATGCAGATTATATGGCAGAATATTTAAAGCCACACGGCTATGAATATATTGTTATCGACATTCAATGGTCAGATCCACAGGCAGGAAACAGAAGAGATGAATTGCTTACCAATGAAGAAGTACTATACTTATTGACTGATACACACGGTGCTGAGCAGATAAAGCGTGACAATGAACATACAGTCTGGCTGAGTAAAGATAATCATGATAATAGCAATTATCTGGCACTATTTAATTTATCTCATGAAAGCAGTCCTATTAGTGTGTCCCTTGATGAACCTAAGATTGGTTCAAGGGTTTTTATTCGTGATTTGTGGGAACATAAGGATCTCGTCCCTGTTGTAAAGTGGATACAGGCAGATATTCCCCCATATGGGGCAGCATTATATAGATTAGATAAAATAAAGCAAAACTCATAAAGATAAAACCTTGAATAGTTTATATAATATGATATAATAAAAATATAATTTGTACGCGCGTACATTTTATCGCGTTCATTATATATTTAGATACATATTTACATATATTGAGGTGAGTAAATGACCAGTCAGGAGATAGCAGATTTGTGTGGTGTTTCAAGAGCAACTGTCTCGAGAGTAATTAACAATGATTCAAATGTTAAGGAAGAGACAAGGAAAAAGGTATTGTCGGTTATTGAAGAAAATAATTATGTTCCAATCGAATCTGCTAGACGCTTAGCCGGAGTCAAGAGTAATATTATTGGCCTCTTTATAATGGACATTAATTATTCTCAGTCTACAACAAGGGTATCGCAAAGTACCTACTTTTCACATCTTGCTAATTCAATTATAGATAAGGCCAATAATAATGGTTACAATGTCCTGGTGTCAATTATTACTTCAAAACAGCAGCTCAATGAAGCCAGAAATCTATTTATGAGCAGAACAATTTCAAGTAGTATATTTGTTGGTGCGGTTAACAATGATCCCCAATTTAATAAATTTATCGAACTGGGTTATCCCATAATTATTATTGATTATAAGATTGAAGATATCAGTACAATATCAGAAAATCTATTACTTATAAACCTTGATAATATAATGGGTGCTTATAAGGCTACAAAACATTTGATTGAGAATGGTCATAAAAAAATTGCCCATATTACTGGAGATATACGAAAGCTTTCAGGTCAGGCTCGTTTATCAGGCTATAAAAAAGCCTTAAAAGAAGCTGGTCTGGAATATCATGAAAAATACATAAGGTTTGGAAATTTCCAGGAAGAAGAAGGTTATTCTTTAACAAAAGATCTTCTTGAACAGGAAGATATAACAGCAATTTTCGCAGCCAATGATGGTATGGCTATAGGTTCTATAAAAGCTATTAAGGAAATGGGTTTAGAGGTTCCTGATGATATATCTGTTATTGGATTTGACAATATTGAGATGGCTTCATTTATGACACCAGAGCTTACAACTGTAGAGGCTTCGCTGGATGATATTGCAAAAAAAAGTGTTCAATCGTTACTCTATTATTTTAAGAATAATGAATATGCTGAAAAAGAAATAATTGTACCTACTAATATTATATGTCGCCAATCTATAAAAGCTATATAAAATTTTTGCAATAAATGTACGCGTGTACATTTATCATAGATATTGTATCACTTGTTTAAGGAATTATAGTAATTGTGGTCAATTTTTTATTCATTTATGAACGCGTGTCCATGATTTAATAATTAATATTTCAATAAATATTTCAATTGCAATTCTACATTAATTATTTTTATTTATATTACATTTTGTAGCTAAAGTAGGAGGTGATCTTATAGTTTGAAGATTTCTATTTCAATGTTCACAAATTAATATCTTATAAATTTTACTAAGGGGTGTAAAAATGAGAAAAAATATTATATTATCATTTGTTTTAATAGTTAGTCTGATTTTATTTGCAGGAGTAGTGATTGCGGAAACAGATAACTTAATTGGAAATGGCGATTTTACTGAAGAACTGTCGTCAAATCAACCAGAGTCAAATGGTTATCTTGATAGTGAAGGTAGTTGGGGTGTTTACACCAATAGCGGCGGTCAAGCTGAAGGTTCAATTGTAGATGAGGTTTTAAAGGTTGATGTAAGTGATGCTGGTCAAGAGGATTATTCTATACAGGTAATGCATGGTCCTGTTAATTTAGTGAGAGGAAAAAAGTACAGGGTTACTTTTGATGCCCGTTCAGATAGTAATAATAATGGAGTGATAATTAAACTGGGCGGCGATTCCCGGAGAAGTTGGACTGCTTATGTACAGAATGAAAAGTCTTTATCCTCAGAAATGCAGTCATATGAAATTGAATTTGTAATGGGAAGGCAGACAGATAGTGAATCCAGGTTTGAGATATGGCTTCTTAATGAGGGTACTTACTGGATTGATAATATTGTACTGAAAGAAGCCGGCGAGGTTGAGATGGTTCAGGAAGGTACGAAAACAGAAGCAGATGAAAACAAAGTTGAGAACTGGGAGCTAGTCTGGAGTGATGAATTTGATGGTGATAAGATAGATACCGATATCTGGAATTTTGCAAAAGGTAATGGCCCGGACTGGAACCAGGATGGAGAGCCAGATGCATGGGGTAATGAAGAAGCTCAATACTATACTGAAGATAATGCTTATATTGAAGATGGTAAGTTAGTCATAGAAGCCAGGGAAGAAGTTCGAGTAGATATGGGGAAAACACTTAATTATACCTCGGCGAGATTGAATACTAAAGGAAAATATAATTTTAAATATGGTAGGATTGAAGTGAGGGCTAAATTGCCAGAAGGCGGACAGGGTATCTGGCCGGCAATCTGGTTATTGGGAAGTAATGATGATACAGTTACCTGGCCAGCCTGTGGAGAAATTGATATAATGGAATACCTTGGTCATGAACCGAGTGTAATTCATGGAACATCACACGGTCCTGTCAGTGCTGGTCCTGGTATTGGTCATAAGTATGAACTGCCTGGAGGAGAAAAATTCTCAGATGGATATTATGACTTTATTCTGGAATGGGATGAAAATGAGCTGGAATTCTATGTAGACGATGTTTTATATCATGTAATAAATAAACATGAAGCTGGAGAGGATGACTGGGTATTTGATCATGATTTCTACATGATATTAAATCTGGCAGTTGGCGGCTCCTGGCCTGGTTATCCAGATGAATCTACTGTGTTCCCCCAAACAATGAAAATTGATTATGTAAGATATTATCAGGATACAGATCCCAGAACTATTGATGACGAAAAGTGGAATTCAGAATACGAGGAAAAATACTAATATTTATCTTTAATGACTGCATATTTTGTTTGGTTTAACAAAGCAGGATATGCAGTCTTTTTATCATAGGAGTTATTATTTGAAGATAGATATTATCAAAGGACTTATTATTTGAAGATAGATAAATAGTTTGAATGATATTTTTTATATATTTTTGTGCCATGAGTACATCGAAAGGAATGACATTTAATATGTATCAGAAAATAACTGCTAGAAGTAGACTTGTTCCGCCAGAAAAGGTGTTGGAGGACAAGTTTGCTACTGTAATTAATGGAATTACTGACAGTGTCTATTTAAGTTTATCACATAAGCAGGTTATAGGGGTCTCCAATCTCCCTTTCAAATCTCCTGCAGTCCTACAGTTATTAAATAATAAAAAAATTAACCGCTATATTAATTTTTTATTTGAGAAAGAAAATATATCTCTTTTAATTATTAATGATGATGAACTTATAGTCTATTCAAAGGAAACCGGCAAGGAGATTAAAAAAGTTGATCTACCACAAAATATAAGAATATTAATTAAATCTATATTATCAAAAATAAGTAGCTGGGCTGGTGATTTAAACAAATCTGGAGAACATATCGTTGATTTAACTGCACCATCTCCCGGACCTCATTTTAATGTAAATCTCTTATTGGGAAATAGAATGGGGCATAAATATCCTTTACAGACTACCCCCAAAAGTGTTGTGGATAAACTGGGTAGAGGGAGTTTTCGCTCACATGCTGCTACACAGGTTCTTGCAACTAGATGGGATATGCTAGCAGAGGAAAATGGATTTCCGGCTAATAGGCAGTTTTACATAGTTGAGAATAGCAAAAAAATATTTTATTCTGCATCAGCAGATGGAGATAATATAGAATCAGCAATCTGTACACATTCACAGAACAAAACCAAAATAAAATACAAAACAAAATGTGGTTTGATGATTGAAAGGACAATATTTATTTTGCCACAGTATGAAGGTCTGCCGATGGCCACAGAGGTGCAGCAGATTAAGATTAAAAACACAGGTAAGCAGGACAGGGATTTAAAAATAATCTATACTGGTATGTTTGGTTCAGCAGCACCTCACGCGTTATTTGAAGATGTGTTGTATAGTAATATAATCATGCAGTCTGAAATATGGAAAATTGATGATGGTTCGATAGTTGTTATCAGCCCGGATTACTATCCTGAATACACAAAAGAAGATATCCGGTTTAATATTATGTTAGTACATAATGGAAATAAGACATCTTTCCCAAAAAATATTTGTACGGATTATAATCAATTTGTTGGGAATGGTACTCTTGAAAATCCAGAGGGATTATTGTTTTTTGCCAATCGAGCAAGTAGAAAAGGCCCGGGATTTTTTGCTTTGTCTTCAGACATAGCTCTAGCAGCTGGAGAAGAGAGTATAGTTAACAATTTTACCGGACTGGTCTCCAGTAAAGAAGAGGCTGAACTGGATAGTGAGATTTTTCAGGTTAAAATTAATAATTTAATAGAAAAATTTAATGACCCGGAGGAAGTGGATAATGCCATAACGAAGACTGAAGGTTTCTATAATAGGTATAGTTCCTTTGTAAATTTGAAATCATTAGATAAAAAATTGAATTCATATGTAAACAATAATCTACCATTTCAAATTCTTTACCAGACTTTTGTATCAAGGTCTTTTGCTCAAACCCAGAAGGGTTATCGTGAAATAGGTTTCAGGGAAATACAGGATATATTTGCATCGATGTATTATTTTATAGCTATGGGTGAATCTATTTTTGTTAAAGATTTGTTGCTGGAATGGGGTGCTAAAGTATTTGAGCTGGGTTATGCCTATCACAATTTCTACTGGGAGGGTAAAGAGCCGGGTAAATGGTCAGATGATGCATTGTGGTTTATCCAGGCAGTTTATAGATATATAAATCAATCTGGTGATATGTCTATACTTGATCAGGAGGTTGAGATTGCCGGGACAGAACCAGTGAAGAAGAGAACTGTATATCAGACAATAAAGAATATTATCAACTATTCGGCCAGGATTTCGATTGGTAAACACGGTCTACCTTTGCTTGATAATGCTGACTGGAATGATTGTTTAAAGTTAGACAATGATTTTATAGATGGTATTACTAAAGAAAAAATGTATCATCAGCAATTAGAGGGGGATTTAACAGGGGATTTTGAAGTTGGAGAAAAACCTTTTGAAAGTAATTATTCTGAAAGTGTAATGAATGCATTTCTGTTAAAAGTTGCAGTAGATAATACCAGATCTCTTGCATTAAAGAAAGATGATTCTGACTATGAAAATGAACTAGATGCTCTGGCCAGTAAATTATATGAAAATATTCAGAAACATGCCTGGAAAGACAACTTTTTTGCAAGGGTATTATTTAATAGATATGATGATGGAGAATATACATTTCTTGGTGCTAAAGGTGACGGTTTGTCCGCTAATCCAGAGATAGAAGGGACATATTTTTTAAACTCATTTACCTGGTCAATACTTTCTGGTTGTGCTGAGGAAGATCAAATAGGGATTATGTTGGATGTTGTAGATAGGTATTTAAAAACACCCTATGGATATAAGGTTCTTAGCCCTACAGATCTGGAAAAGGTTGCAAAGAATACAGCAACCGGTGAATATTTTCCGGGAGATCGTGAAAATGGCGGGGTATTTAAACACGCCAGTATGATGGCAACTAAAGCCATGCTTCAGGCTGCTAAAGAAGTTGAAAATAGTGAACTGGCCGCCAGACTTGTAGAAAGAGCGTACTGGATGATAGATTTAGTATTCCCCTACAAAACTATGGATAATCCTTTTGAAATTGCAGGAAATCCTCGTTTCTGTACTCAATATAATAATAGTGAAACTGGTGAAAATATTGGTCCAATATTGAGTGGTACAGCTAGCTGGCTATCCCTCTCTCTATTTTCATTATTAGGAATAGAATTTAATCCTACTGGAATTAATATTGATCCAGTTATGAGGATAAATGAAACAGTCTTGAATTATACTTTGAATCTGGAAAAATCAGTATATGAAATCACAATCTCAAAACCTGTTGGTTTCTATAGAGTGAAGGATAGTGAGACAGAGATTATTGTTGATGGGAAGCCTATCAAAGATAACAATATTCCATTATTTCAGGATAAAAAAATTCATACAGTTAATATATTGTTCAAGTAAATATGTATATAATAATTATCCACTTAAGGATGTAAATTGTTTCTTCCAATATGCCCCCTAATAGTGCTATAATAATATAGGTGTGTAAGATTTCTTATAATAATTAATGTAATCTAAACAGTTATAGGAGGACTAGAGATGACAAAAGAAATTAAAGTACCTGCTACAGGAAAGCAGTTCAAAAATAATGCCACATATTGTGTAGGTACAGGAAGGATGGGACTGGCTCTTCAGAAGGAATATATCGATCATCTGGAGCTGGTTCAGGAGACTATAAAGTTTCAATATATCCGCGGTCACGGCCTTTTCTGTGATGATGTTGGAATATATCGTGAATACGAAGCAGATGGAGAGACTAAGATATTCTACAACTTTACATATCTGGATCGTATTATAGATAGCTATCTGGAGAATGATATTCGACCATTTCTGGAGCTTGGCTTTATGCCAGAAAAACTTAAGACTGGAGATCAGACTGTCTTTTACTGGAAAGGAAATGTAACCCCACCTGTTTCATACGAAAAATGGGCAGAATTGATTACCGCTACCTTTGATCATCTAATTGAACGATATGGTAGGGAAGAAGTTGTAACCTGGCCTGTTGAGGTATGGAATGAACCCAATATTCCTTTCTGGGCAGGTACAATGGAGGAGTACTTTAAACTGTATGATTATGCAGCTGTGGCTGTGAAGAAAGTTGATTCCCATATACAGGTTGGTGGGCCTTCTATCTGTGGGGTAGAAACGGAAAAATGGCTCAGGGGATTTTTCGAACACTGTATCGAAAATGAATCACCACTGGATTTTATAACCCGACATTGCTACACAGCCAATTGGCCTGAAAATAAGGGGCAATTTACATATCATACCCTAAATCACCCCACATATATGATTGAGGAGCTGAAAGAAACCAGGGATATTATGAATGATTATACGGAGATTGCTGATATGCCTCTTCATATCACAGAGTTTAATAGCTCTTATGTTCCGACCTGTCCGGTTCATGATACGGATTTCCATGCAGCATATATTGCGCGTATATTGAGTGAAGCCGGGGAATACGCTGATTCTTATTCATACTGGACTTTCAGTGATGTCTTTGAAGAAAAAGATATTCCGGCTTCTGTATTTCATGGTGGATTTGGCCTACTTGCTCTCAATTCAATTAAGAAACCGACTTTTTATACCTTTGAGTTTTTCTCTAAAGCCGGCAATGAACTGCTTTATAGAGATGAAAATCTGATTGTTACCAGGAAAGATGATAGGTATGTAATAATAGCCTGGAACTGGCACAATATGCGTGATGGAAAAGCAACTGATGAAACATATAGTATAGTCCTGCCATCTCTGACTGAACAGTGTATTATAGTGAAAAAAGAGGTAGGTGGGAAATGTGCTAATCCGCTGCAGACGTGGAGTAACCTTGGTAAACCAAGGATTCTTAATCAGGAACAGCTAGAGATAATAAAGGCTTCAGCAGAGCCGCTGCAGACAAGTGAAAAACTATTCGCTCAGGACGGTAACTATCTGGTTGAATTGAATATACCATGTAATCAGCTCTGTATGCTGGAGATAATACCTGTTGAAGATAAGACAGACAGCTATTCAGGTTTTATGCCAGAAGAATTCTATGGAATGGAGTAATTATGGATAAAATAAGACATAAAAATTTAATGTAAAATTCACATGAAGAAGTTTATCTTATATATAAATTATGTTAATATTAAGTTGATATTAACATAGTTTATATATTTTAGCATATCTTTAAAGCGAACTATACTTAACGTACCCTTTCTTTTCAAAAATAACATTGAGTTATTTGGCTGGAGTTGAGTTGTTGTATAAGTGCATAATGGGTATATACACCTACTTATATTAATAAATTAATCGTTATAAGAGTAATAATTGTGAATTATAGTACTAGTAAAATAATAATTAAAAAGCGAGAATAAGATTATATTACTGAATTATTATAAGAAAATAGAAGATAAAAGGCAATAAATAAAAATGAAACCTTATTTATTCTATAAAACAGCTGAAAACAGAGTTTGTATTATCATATATTATTTGTTACTATTTTAACTAGGAATAAAAGCTATATTTTTTTAAGTTAATATGTTAAAAAAATCACAAGATGATAGTTTTGCTAAATTGGCTGACTATCAATAAATCTATAAGGAGGTTTATTATGAATAATATTATTAAAGTTACAAATCTGGAAGAATTGGAAATTCTAATTGAAAGAGTGAAAAAAGCGCAGCAAACATATTCAACATTTTCTCAAAGCCAGGTTGACGAAATATTTAGACGGGCTGCTATTGCTGCCAATGATCAGCGGATTTCACTGGCTAAACAGGCAGTAGAAGAAACAGGAATGGGTTTAGTAGAAGATAAGGTTATAAAAAATCATTTCTCCTCTGAATTTATTTACAATAAGTATCGTGATGATAAAACCTGTGGTGTGATTGAGGAAGACCATTCATATGGTATAAAAAGGATTGCCGAACCTATAGGTATTCTGGCCGGTATTGTTCCGGTAACAAATCCAACCTCAACAACGATTTTTAAATCATTACTGGCCCTGAAAACCAGAAATGCAATTATTTTTTCACCACATCCCGGTGCAAAAAGATGTACTATTGAATCAGCTAGAGTAGTACTGGAGGCTGCTGTAGAGGCAGGAGCTCCAGGACAGATTATTGGCTGGATAGATGAACCATCTATCGAATTGTCAAATGCCTTGATGCAGCATCCTGAGATTAATATGATTCTGGCTACCGGTGGTCCCGGTATGGTTAAAGCAGCATATTCTTCAGGGAAACCTGCTGTAGGTGTTGGAGCTGGTAATACACCGGCAATTATAGATGAAACTGCTCATATAAAGATGGCAGTTAGCTCTATCTTGATGAGCAAGACTTTTGATAATGGTGTTATCTGTGCTTCAGAACAGTCTGTGACCGTTCATGAAGATATTTATCAGGAGGTAAAAGATGAGTTTGTAGAAAGAGGGGCATATATTCTATCAGAAGAAGAAAAGAAGAAAGTTGACAACGTACTTGTCGTCAAAGGACATATAAATGCAAAGATTGTTGGTAAACCTGCTTATAAGATAGCTAAGCTGGCGGGAATCAATGTGCCGGAGGATACGAAAGTACTTATAGCAGAGATTGAAGAAGTAGGTGTTTCAGAACCATTTTCTTATGAAAAACTATCTCCAACCCTGGCTATGTATAAAGCAGCTAATTTTGAAACCGCGGTAGATAATGCGGTCAAATTGGTAAAGTTCGGAGGTATAGGACATACATCGGTACTCTATACAGATCAGATAAATACTGAACGTAAGGATTATTTTGGATCAAAGATGAAGACCGGACGTATCCTGGTAAATATGCCTTCATCCCAGGGGGCTATTGGTGATATATACAATTTCAAGCTTGAACCATCCCTGACACTGGGGTGTGGATCGTGGGGAGGAAACTCGGTCAGCGAAAATGTGGGGGTAAAACATCTGATGAATATAAAAACTATTGCAGAGAGAAAAGAAAACATGTTGTGGTTCCGTGTACCTGAGAAAATATACTTTAAATACGGCTCATTACCAGTAGCTTTAAATGAACTTGCTGGGAAGAAAAAAGCCTTTATTATGACAGATAAACCGCTTCATGAGCTGGGTTATACTGACAGGGTTACAGGTGAACTGGATACAATAGGTATAGATTACAGGATATTTTCAGAGGTTGAGCCAGATCCTACGATATCCACAGTAGAAAAAGTAGTTAAGCAGATGAATAGTTTCCAGCCGGATATTATTATTGCCCTGGGTGGTGGTTCGCCTATGGATGCAGCTAAAATTGCCTGGTTGATGTATGAACACCCTGAAGCGGAATTCAAGGAACTCTCCATGACTTTTATGGATATAAGAAAAAGAATATATAAGTTTCCTGAACTTGGTCAAAAGGCATACTTTGTTGCTATTCCGACCACATCCGGAACAGGTTCAGAAGTGACACCATTTGCTGTTGTAACTGATGATAAAACCGGTATAAAATACCCTATAGCTGATTATGAACTGACACCAGATATGGCTATAGTTGATCCTGACCTGGTGCTATCCATGCCCGCTAAATTAACAGCATATTCCGGTATAGATGCCCTGGTTCATGCTATCGAGGCATATGTATCAGTTTTTTCCAACGAATACACCAGAGGGTTGGCCCTTGAAGCAATCAGGTTAATCTTTAAATACTTACCATCTTCCTATGAAAATGGGGCTGACAATAGAAAGGCTAAGGAGAAGATTCACTATGCTGCTACCACAGCTGGCATGGCCTTTGCCAATGCATTTCTGGGAATCTGTCACTCGATGGCACATAAGTTGGGCTCAGCCTTTAAACTACCTCATGGTCTGGCAAATGCACTACTGATTAATGAGGTTATCAGATATAATTCTACAGATGTGCCTGTTAAGCAGACTGCTTTTCCACAGTATAAATATCCGTTGACCAAGACAAATTATGCTAAAATAGCTGATCACCTTGGTCTTGGAGGAGAGAGTGAAGATGAAAAGATTGAGCTATTGATAGATGCTATTGAAGAGTTAAAAGCTAAACTAAATATTCCGGCAAATATTAAGGCAGCTGGTATTACTGAAGAAAAATTCTATAGTAAACTTGACGAAATCTCAGAACTAGCCTTTGATGACCAATGTACTGGGGCTAATCCAAGATATCCACTGATAAGTGAAATAAAAGAATTATATACTCAGGCCTTTAATGGTTAAGAGCTTATGAAAAAACACTTATTGTACACATTGAAGAGAAATATATTTCATATAAGTAGTCAGAAAGAGAACCAGTATTGGTTCTCTTTCTGACTATGTACCAGTAATTTTAAAAGAAAAGAGGATAGTTTTATGGATAATAGAATTGGAAAAAGAAGTATTAGCGATACTATTTTACCTTTATATGGAAAAAACAATGTAATAATACCACTTATTTTGTCAAGCAAGCAGGAGATGTAATCAGAATCCAGTAATAATATAAATGGGTTACATTTTTTGTATTTTTTTTATTCATTATTGAATTTAATAATCTTATAAGATATATAACATTATAAATAATACTATAGTGAAGTCAATATCAGTGAAGTTGATATAACATATAGGCTAATTTTATTAAAAAATTGAAATGCTTGATGTGAGGGGGAGATATAATATATTCTTTCGTTGTTGAAATTTTATAGAGAAAAGTTTGATTTTTTATGTCATGGAAAGACAACTATATGGAGTCAGTTATAAGGATAAGTTTTTAGTAAGAATGCCTTAAAGGATAGGTTCTGGGAGTATTAGTAGTAATTAGCTCTCAGTAAAAAAATTAGATGGGGGTCTATTAGTAATGAAGAAAAAGTTGTTTTTAGTTTTTATGGTTGCTTGTACATTAATTTTTTCTGCTGTGGTAAACGCAGAATCAGGGATATTTGATGCAATTGAGTCTGGTAATTTAAAAGAGGTTCAGGGATTGATTAAATCTGGTATAGATGTAAATGTCCAGGGCGAATTAGATAACTGGACACCTTTGATGAAAGCGGCTAGTTCTGGTAACCGTGAGATAGTATTAGCTTTATTAGATGCTGGTGCAGATGTTGCCATACAGGATATAGATGGGTACACAGCTTTATTATATGCTGTTGACAATGGTTACCCAGATATAGTTAAGATATTAATTACGACTGGTGCAGATGTGAATATGAAAGATAATAAGGGATATACTCCATTAATGGATGCAGCCTATTTTGACAATCCAGAGATAGCAGAAATATTAATAGAATATGGGGCCAATATAGATGAAACAAATATTGATGGGTATTCTGCCTTAATGTATGCTGCGGATGAGAATAGCCCTGAGGTAGCAAGGATTCTTCTGGAGGCAGGAGCAGATGTGAATCATGCTGATAACGATGGTTGGACATCACTAATGGATACTGCCTATTTTGGTAATCCTGAAGTTGCAAGGGTTTTAATAGAATACGGTGCTGATATAAATAAGAAACAAAGCGACAGCGGTTATACTGCCTTAATGTATGCTGTAGAAGAAGTTAGCCAGAAAGTAGTGAGTGTTCTGCTTGATGCCGGGGCTGACCCTGATATTCACGATAATGATGGTGTTACTCCATTAATGGCAGCAGCATCTTCCGGAAATACAAAGATTGCAAGGTCTTTACTAAAGGCCGGGGCTGACCCTGATATGAGGGATACTGAGGGTAAGACTCCCTTGATGAATGCAGCCATAACTGGTGATGTTTTGATGGCAGAGATATTAACAAAATATGGTGCCAATACTGAGTTGAGAAGGGCTGATGGTTATACCGCATTGTTAGATGCAGTTGATAATGGTTATCCTGAAGTGGTTAGAGTACTATTAGAAGCTGGCTCGGATGTAGATGCCAAGGATTATGAAGGCTATACGCCATTGATGGATGCAGCATATTATGGTCAGTATGAAGTAGTGGAAGTTTTACTGGAATATGGGGCCAGTGTTAATGCCAGAAAAGAAGATGGTTATACTGCTCTATTGCTGGCTGTTGATGAGGGAGATGTAGAGATGGTGGAATTATTGATAGAGGCTGGGGCAAATGTTAATATTAGAGATTATGAATCCTGGACTCCATTAATGGATGCAGCATATTATGGCTATGCAGATGTAGCCAGGGTACTTATAGAAAATGGTGCATATGTCAATGTTGAAAGAGATGATGGTATAACTGCCCTTGATATCGCCAGAGCAGAAGGTTATGATGATGTAGTTAATGTACTTCTTGGGAATGAAAGTGGTAATAGTGGTAGTGGTGGAAAACAAAAATAATATGAGTTCTCAAATATTTATGAGAATTTTATAAACGGAACTGTGTATAAAAATTTCAGGTAAATGCGTATAAAAAATCAATAAGCTGTGCATAATACTATTAAGCCAATGGTGTTTCCCCCTCCTATTTAAAGAGTAGTTTAAGGGAAAGAAGCACTGTTGGCTTTTTTGTGTTTTTAACAAATATTTAACTTATTTTTTACCTAATATTATAGTATAACTGATATAATACAAGAGTAAAATACTTTTAATACTCTTTCTCATATTTTGATTGATAAAAATTATATAAAGACTTGAATAAATATATAAGTATAGAATTATCTCAAAGGAATCTATTATGGGGAAGCATAAAAATTAGGGACTTTAAGAATAAACATTATATGCCACATTATGTGCACCGACATAGGATTTATGTTATAATAAAGAATATGCTAGCAAATATATCTGTTTAAAAGTTTATTTTTACTAAACGGAATACGAGGAGTGAGAAGAATGAATGAAGATATTTTAAATCCATATGCAGAGAAAAAGTCTATCTGGCTTAAGGGAAACCTACACACACATACTCTACATACAGATGGTGGCAGCCTGGAAATTGATGAAGTTCTTGAATTATATCAGAATAATGATTATGATTTTATAAGTATTACTGATTATGACAGTATTACTGAGCTTAGTGATAGGTACAGAGATTTATTTATATTGAAGGGATATGAATCAACTAAGAATTCTCATATGCTGTGTATTGCCACTGAAGAAGTTGTTGATGGTTCTCCTCGCGAAATTATAAAGAAAGTTAATGAAAGTAATGGGATATCAATACTCTGTCATCCAAACTGGAAGAGGTGGGATTACTGGTCAGCAGAAGAAATGGAGAATTTAGAAGGTTATACAGGTATTGAAGTGTACAACTCAGTTATAGATAGAATGGTAGGTAGTAGCGAAGCTTTTGATGAATGGGATTATTTATTAAGTATTGGCAAAAAAGTCTGGGGTTTTGCTAATGACGATTTTTATAAAAGTGAAGATGTTAATAAGGCCTGGAATGTAGTTAGAGTAGAAAAGAAAGATGAAGAATCAATTGTGAATTCAATTAGAGAAGGCAATTTTTATATCTCAACCGGTGTTAATATATATGACATTTTTATGGAAGAAGATAAGATTATAGTTGAATCAGATGCTGATAAGCTCAGGTTTATTTCCTGTGGTCGGATATTATCAGAAGTACTAAGTAGTAAGGCAGTATTTGATATAAATGATTTCAAAGGTTATTTAAGGGTTGAAGCTATCAAAGAAGATGGTACAAGGGCATGGAGTCAACCGGTATTTAAACCTGAGTAATTCTTTTTCTGTTTTTTCTTGAAATAACACTTGACAGTCAGTTGGATATATTGTACTATAATAAAGGCGCGGGAGATAATGTACATTTCCTGCAGAATATGCCCTCATCGTCTAGGGGTCCAGGACACCAGGTTTTCATCCTGGCGGCAGGGGTTCGAATCCCCTTGAGGGTGCCAAAAGAGCAGAGATTGGAGGTTGGATATTAGAGGTTAGATAAAAAAATCTCTTTCCAACCCCTATAATCTGCAGGAGAAAGAAGTTATTGGGGATTTTCCAATTTCCAATTTCTAACATCCAATTTTTAGTATGGAGGCGTAGCGTAGTGGTTTATCGCGCCGGCCTGTCACGCCGGAGATCGTG
>JBKGXW010000029.1:0-25955 GCA_046546395.1 Halanaerobiales bacterium | reverse complement strand
TATCGTATTACAATGTATCGTATAACGATATAATAGCACAAAGTATTAATAGTGTCAATATATTTCTCAAAAAATCTTGTAATTCCTTCTTTGCAATTAAAGACAACGTTGTAAAAACGATTTAAGACATTAGTGTATTAATCGAGCATTGTAAAATTAATAGCTGTTTTCAAATATTTTTGATATAATAAACAGATGTATAATAATCTTATCCTAAATAATGATATATCATATAAACAATCAAGGAATAAAACATATACAAATTAACAAAGTGAAACGAGGTAAACCTATGGAAGTAGATGTTATTATAGTTGGTGCAGGACCAGCAGGCTTATTTGCAGCTATTCAATGTAGTACAGGAAAGAATAAGGTTGTTGTCCTTGAAAAGAATCCTTCTCCCGGCAAAAAACTATTGATAACCGGTGGAGGGCAATGTAATCTTACTCAGGCAGGAAGAGTAAAAGACCTGTTGGGTCATTATGGAGAAAATGATAGGTTTATCCGCAACTCTCTATATGGATTTAGCAATGATGACCTTCTGGACTTTTTCCGGAAAAGGGATATTGATTTTATTACTACTGACCAGGGTAAAGTTTTCCCTTCTTCCTCCAAAGCCGGGGATATTCTAAAGGCACTTCTGGATGAATGCAGACATAGAAAGGTTATAATCAAGTGCAGTGAATCAGTAGAAAAAATAAAATATACAAATCCAGACTTTTCAGGAGTTGAGCAGGACGTAAAGCATATAGAAGTAGTTCCATCAAAAATTGATCATAATGAAAAAACTTTGGAAAACTACAGATTTATAAGCAGAACAGAAAAGAGAGAATATGTATCCAGATTTTTAGTACTGGCTACAGGTGGCCAATCATATAAGACTACAGGTTCATCGGGAGATGGATACCATTTTGCAAAATCTTTAGGTCATAATATAAATAAACCCAGACCGGCCTTAACTCCTCTTTATATAATGAATTATCAATTTGCTGATCTATCCGGTATTTCCCTTCAGAATACTGACATTTCACTCTGGCGAAATAATAAACTGGTAAGAAGGTGGTCAGGAGATATTCTGTTAACCCATAAAGGTTTATCAGGACCCGGAATTCTTAATTACTCAAGGTACATCAAAGCTAGAGATGTTATTAAACTAAACCTTACCGGTATAAAAGATAGGGCTGTTTTGGAAAAAGATTTAATAAACAGGATTGAAGCAAATGGCAGACTACTATTTAAGAATATACTTAGAGAGCTGCAGCTTCCCATCCGACTAGCTGATAAACTGCTGGATATAGCAGGTATATCTGATAAGACAAAAGCTGCCCAGATTACTAAGGATGAACGAAAAAGCATTATTAACTTACTATATGCATTACCCATGACTGTTGAGCGTCCCGGAGGATTTAATGAGGCCATGGTAACAAGTGGAGGAATCAGCCTGAAAGAAATAAGTCCCAGAACCATGGAGTCCCGCATAATCCCCAATCTATTTGTTGTAGGAGAAGTGCTGAGCATTGATGGGGACACCGGGGGATATAATCTCCAGGCTGCCTTTTCAACCGGATATATGGCGGGTCAGACGATATCAGGTAGAATAGTCAAATCAGATAGATAATATCATATAGTTTCAGCAGAAATAACGATAAGATAATCAAATAAGTCAGCAAGATACAATCTCCACTAAAAAAGACTGCCCCAGAGAGACAGCCTTCCTATCTTACCATTCTTACCTATCTGTTGTACTATTCTTAAATATCTTTTCTACTATATTTTCTATAAAAATTATTTTTACTTATTCAACCTCTATGGTTCCTGTTACAGTACTATCATCTGAGATATCAGCGGATGACTCGTATTCCTCACTGGCAAAAATAACATCACCTTCGACTCTAGCATCCACCAACTCAAAACCTTCTGCTTCTACATAGATATCACCTACAAAAGTACCTGCCTGAAATCTAGTGTTGGGACTCTCGATAACCATTCTCGGTGCAGTTATACTATATCTTGCTGTCACATTACGGTTATCATCCTGTTCATATGGAGCTATCTTACGGAATACATCATTATTTGAATCGCCTCTATTATAGAATGTACCTTCTACTACCAGCTCTTCATCAAAAGTTAAGTCTTCAACCGTACAGATAATCCACTTACCTTCTTCACCGATAGATTTCCTGAAAACTGCTTCATCTGTGATATTAATAGAAGCGGCTGATACAGTATCAGAATTCTCACCAGTCTGTTCATTAGTGGCTGTCTGATCACCGCCACAAGCTACTAATACTACAAGACCCAGCAATAACACTAATGTTAAACCTAAAATTTTCTTCATATAATTTTTCCTCCCCTTAAGTATAGTTCTTATCTTCAATATAACTACTTTTAAAAAGCTTTAACTGTTTCTCGTATTTGTGATTTTTAATACAAGTTCTACTGCTATTAATTACTTCTACTAATAAGATATCATATTATTGCGACTAATGCAATATCTTCTCATTGGTAAGTAAATGAGCTCTTTTTATTCAAAAAAACCTAAAGACATTATGATGTTTTTCTAGCTATATATCTATATATCTTAATATTCATATTACTTCTCAAATTCCAATTCCAGAAATATCCGCACAATTTCGGCATCAAACTGTTTCCCGGCATACCTTTCCAGCTCTTTCAAAGCTTCCTGATGACTTATAGCTTTTTTGTAAGGCCTGTCATGGGTCATTACATCATACGCGTCCACTACTGATATAATCCTCGATAAAAGGGGTATTTCTTCTCCTTTCTTACCCAGGGGATAACCACTACCATCCCACCATTCATGATGACTTAATATATAGTTGCTGATATGGGATAATTCCATAGAAGCCTGTGCTATTCTGTATCCCGCTTCTGGATGTTTCTTTATCTCATCCCATTCATTTTCAGTCAGTTGGCCTGCCTTATACAATATGTCATCTTTGATGACCACTTTTCCCAGATCATGGAGTACTGCTAAAAGCTTAAGATCATCGAGTTCGCTTCCTATTAAACCCAGCTTTTCTCCTATTTTATTTGCCAGTATAGACATCCTTTCGCCATGCCCGGCTGATTCATGGCTTTTTTCTGCCAGTGTTTCCTTTAATGATGAGATGATTGAGCTACGATAACTTTTTGATTCCAGCAATTTATGACGGTACATCATATCTTCTGCTTCTTTAATAACTGATTTTAATCTCTGAGTATTGTCCTTTCTACTGGCATAACCAAGAGATATACTTAATTGTACCTGGGTACTATTATTTTTTTCACTCTTTTCTTTTATAGTCTGGCATATATCAAGGACTTCTTTCTCGCTTTTTCCGGGTAAAAAAACAAAAAATTCATCTCCACCCCACCTGGTTATTACTGCATCTTCTGGACAGGATTCTTTAAAAATCTCTCCAGTCTGTACCAATAAATTATCACCAGCACCATGACCAAAAACATCATTTGTTATTTTTAATCCATTAAGGTCACCTATAATAACCGATAAAGGAAGGGGTCCCTCTTCATAGTCGTGCATAACCTTCTCCAGATAGGTCCGATTATGTAAACCAGTAAGGACATCAAAATATGCCGAATCCTGCAGGCTTGAAAACATACGAATATTATCTATTGCATTTGCAAACTGACTGCTTAATGTACGTAGTGTATTTAACAGAGAATCCGATATTTTATATAAAGTATATATATTGTCAAAAAGAACAACTCCAACAATACCAGTATTAGTTTTCAACGGAAACCAATAACCTAGATGATCGTCAATAGTAGTATAATTCTCAGTGAGATCAGGTAACTCAGGGAATTCATCAACAGAAAATTCTCGGCCCATCTCATCTATACCCCGGGCAAAAATTATATCTCTATCTTTATTGAATATGAACACCGTAACCTGATCAAATTTGTAGAAACCAACTGTCAACTTAAGAAACGTATCTATCAATTTATCCAGATCACTTATAGACTGAAGCTTATTATTTATTTCTATCAACAACTCAGTATTTTCCTTTTCTCGAATTGTATCTGCTTCGAAGAGGACGCTCCTTAAGCCAAAAGAAATAACACTTGCCATCGCCTTTATACCCGTTTTTTTTTCTTCATCTATATATGACATGGTTCGTAATTCCATCATTCCCAGTAATTGTGCGCCTGTATGCAATGGAACCTTCAAATGATAATAGTCATTGTGCTGATATGATATTAGCTCATTACTTTTTATTTCTTCAGAAAGTTGATCCAGAGGTATAAAATCATAACTCGGCATCCACCCAGAGCTATCGTAAATTGCCTCTTCTTTTAGATTTCTCATCTCATCATCAACTACATAAAAACAAATCTGGTCGATATCAATTGCCTTCTCCATACCTTGAAAAATGTATTCAGCTAATTTTTCATATATAAAGGCATCCTGCTTAAAATTATTTATTAATAGCTTAGATGCCTCTATTCCTATACTCATCAAACCATGCATTTCATTACTTTCGTTTTTACGCATCTGACCTCATCCCCCGACTCATTTCCAGAAGACTTCTTATTTTTTTATCGGATTTTTTTAGTAAAGCATAAGTATCACTATCAATTTCTGTATTCTGTTTTTTAATAAAGTCCAGTAGAGTAAGACCTACTCCTTTGATAATTTCATATTCAACTGCAAGCCAGGCTGGATGAGGAGGATATACCCTGGAATTAACAGTTTGCTGATACATTACTTCAATTCTTTGGTCATTAAATCTCTTCTGCCAGAAAGTACTGTCAAATGCAGGAACACTATTGGATATTTTAATCCAGTCTTCCATAAAATCTTCACTAGAGAGAAATTGCACCAATTTCCAGGCCTGCTCTTTTTGATTTGAACTTGAAGAGACCGCTAAAACAGTGCCTCCACCATAACTATAGGATTTATCAACTGAGGTGGGAAAAGGCAGAACAGAATAATTTTTTATATATGGATCATTCTGTTTTTTACTATTAATGCGAGAGACAATTCCATACCAACTGCCTATATAAAATATAGACTGGCCATGGATATAAAAATCTTCATTAATTTGATAGGGATGTTTATCACTATCCTCAGGCGTATCACAAATAATCTTCAATTTGGCAAAATACTTAATAGTATCTAAAACATCCGAATCCATAATTATTTCTTCCGGTATACTATCTAAATCAGGAAATTCCCATCCCCGGGACCACATAATAGAGAAAAATCGCTGTATGGTATCACGTTCTAATTTAAGGGCAACAGATAATGGCTTGGGAATATTGGAATTCTTATTCCTCTGCACCATTACCTCTTCAGCTACCTGTTTCAAACCCCGCCAGTCTTTGACATCCTCGGGACTTATACCAAATTGAGACATATAGTCACTGCGCCCCGCCATTATAATAGTATCGGCAATCCATGGTACAGCATACTGTTTATCCCTATAATAGCATATCCTGTTGATACCCTGATTAATAGATGGTTTTACTTCAGAATAAGTCGGTACCTGGTCCAGATATCCCATATAGGCAAATGTCCTTACCCAACTGGTACCAATCTGTATAACATCAGGAGCTGTATTATGCTTGAATGCATCGACCAGTGCAGTCCAGACCCTCTCCCAACTTACAATTTCCAACTGTATTTGTACATTATTATTAAGCTCATATTGGCTAAATTTATCCTGCAAATACAGCACTATCAGGGGATCATTTGAACTAATAATCAACCATATTCGCAATTTATCTTTTTTCATCTTTATTCAGCTCTTTCTTTATACTCGACATCTTTCTCTTATCCCTTAACCCTATATTATATAATTTCGCTATATTCTGATAAATTCCTTTAAATCTTGCTTTACAAATTCATTCACTTTTATGTTAACTTTACAATAAGTAGCGAAGATACCAGAAGCACCATTACGCGTAAAAAGCCCCCATGAGGAGACTCTTTATCACTCCTATAAAATACAATTTTTTCTCTATTTTTAGTCTCAAACCCAAAGAAAAATAGGACAGACAATTTTATTAGATAAATTAATTTCCAGTATCAACTGTTATCGGGTATATCCAAATCCTAATATTGTAAATCGCTTACCTTCATCTCCCTCAGTCATCTTTATCTCAATCTGATGATCTCTGCTGACTTCTTCCTGATAAAGAATAACCGTATTACAGTGTGTCCAGTTGTTTATATGGGGGTCTGCTGTCAGGACTTTTTTACCATCTACAAAAACATCAGCTTTGCCAAATTCACTGTCACCAGAATCTTTAAATACCAATATCAGACTGCTGCTATTGATTTCTATTTTAAAAGATTTATTTTCAAGGACAGAATACATCCAGTTATAGGGGAATTGAGGGGTGCCGCGAGAATCAATGTCCATCTCAACCAACTGCAGTTCTCTATCTTTATCCTGAAAACTACCCATTTCTATATTGACAGATTCCGGATAGTCTTTTCTATCAAGTAGTCTAACATTCCTGTAGTAATTACCTATCACAGGCTCTTTATCAATTATAATATCATCCTGATCATCTTTATCACCTTTAATTTCAGAAAATAAACAAGCAAGACAGTCTGCCATAACCCTGTGCCCATCATTTGTCGGGTGATATATATCATAAAAATACTGTCTTTTCGAAATAACATTACCCTCTTCTTTACTGAGTCTAAATTGCTCTACAACAGCATCTTTGACACTGACCATCGGCAGATTGTAGTGCTTCCCAACCGGAGAAAGCCTGTCCTGGAGATTCCAGTCATTTTCAAAGACACTGAAAAGTAGAACCACTGCTGGTTTGTTTTCAGCAGAGAGAATTTTAAGAACCAGGCTTTCATAACAGACCCCTTTTGTCTCATCACCCGCATCATTTACAGCAAATTCAACGATAACAACATCTGGTTCTACCTTACCATCTTTCAATATATCCCGCTCATAACGAATCATTCCCAGTTCTGATGAGGTTCCTCCCACACCCGCTTTTATAAAATGAACGTTATTACCCTTACCCTTTCCGAACATTTCCCGGAACTTCAGGTATGATTGATAGGCATAGCATTCAGTATTAATCGGTTTAGCGGCAGCACCCTGCGTTATCGACCCTCCAATATAGGCAATTGTTACATCATCGCCACTTTCTGCTTTTTCAATAGCATTCTTCAACCTCTTATTATTTCCTCTATTCATCAATGACCGGGCAATCATATCTCTATACTTATCTGATTCGAAATCAACAGGGGGTTCCACAGCCATCTCAGGCACATAATAATCATCATTCAGATATAACTTAATAGAAGCCCTGGCCATTTCGCCTACATTTTCAAATTCAAAGGCAAATTTTCCAGGGACATCATCATCTGCTGACCATTCATAATCAGCTGTTTTTAAAATAATCTCTTTTCCATCAGTAGGAATTGATACTCTTAATGTAGTACCTGTCTCATATTTATTTGTTTTACCCCAGTTCTGTAATACAAAATTCACAGTTCCTTTATATCTATCAGTAGTCTTAACAGAGACTCCGATACTGTGAACCAGTTTTTGAAAACCCTGACAGTTCTCCAGTAGTCCCAGTATATCCTCATCTCTAACACTCCCTACCAATCTTGCTTTACTTTTCAGACGGCCTTCAAGATAAATTTCCTGAGAAGGTTTACCCTCATTGCGACTACTAGCTTCAATATCTGTATCCTGCATTACATAAAATCCACACCTTTTTTCTACAGAATCTTTTGGAGCAGCCGGACCTCCATTAACATAGCCCTTTGAAGATTTGTTGTTTTTATTATCACTGTTTATATCATTTCTAGCCACATATATCACCCACTTATATTATCTCTTAAGTCTTATTTCTTAAGACTTGTCTCTTAATTTTTCACTACCGTGTGCTTTCACTTCTCCTGTTTCTTATTTCCAATATATTCTTGCATTACATCCAAATGACTTTTGTGTCCTCTACTTCTCAAAACGGAACCAGGCAAAATCAAAGTTAGAACCAGGAAGGAAGACAAAAATCACTTTATGACTGCCTGTTATTTTTTCTATCTCAAAAGTACGCTCTTCATATCCATCAGATTTAGTAAATTCAAACATTTGATTATTTAGAGAGTGATTAATTAATCCCTTACTGTCATCATTTTGCTTGCTTTCGGTATAACTGCTTCCGCTTTGACCGTTTTCTCTATAATTATTATTTTCCCCCTCAAATTTGATATGAATAGTATTTTTATCTATAGGGGATTTCCCACAAATCACAAGTTTTGCAGCACCATCATTCCCAAAGTCCATATTGTTAAACTCAAGAGAAACATTATTACCTATACCCTCAACTCTTTTTTCATTTATTGTATAGGTATCCCCATATATATGATCTGATTCCGCCGCGAAAATTTGTTCAAAAGCCCTGGACTTCTTCTTAAAAGAAAAACCCTTAATGTGGACTTTCTTGTTCAATACAAAACAAATTGATGTAATACCTTTAAGCCTACGTGACAATTTATAGGTTTCTTCCTGATAAACATTCCATCTGGTTTCCTTTTGATAGGTCACATCGGCAATTAGTTCACTATCCTCTTCTTCCGGCATCCCTTCATAAATCTGCAGTGAATATTCATCACTTGATAAAGCAAATATTGGTATAGTTATAGTATCAGAACCTACTGGCCCAAAGTCTATATCACGGAAACCAACCTGGGTTTCCCCATCTCTGGCAGTAGCCACTCCTCTTTCATTGCCATTACCAACTTCCCCCTTACTGTAATCATAAAGCCCAGCAGATATAAAACTATAGGGATCCTTATAGGCAGTACCAAGTCCAATAGCCTTGAATTCCAATTCAGAGATGATTTTTGTACTATCAGTACCATTCTTACTGGTACAGCGTACCCTGAACTTACCATCTCCGAAAGCTCTCACTCTTGCCTCAAGTCCCTCGGCTTCTATCTCAGCAATATCCAGTTCAATTCCTGTATCATTGACGATACTCCACTCAACATCCTGATAAGAAGTGTTATCTGGATATAACCTGGCTTTCACATTTACTTGCTCAACTGATTCATCAAGAATCCTTACCGAATTACTTATAATGTCTATTTTGCGAACAGGTATTTCTTCTCTATCCCCCATCACTACTGGTACAACCTGATTTTCCATATCAGCTGTGATACCTTCTATATCCTCTGACTCTACAGGAATAGCTTGATATACTGCAGACTTACTTTCCAGGCCTTTTGATGATACTTCAACTTTTATCGGACCTGGCTCAATTTTTGCTGCTATCACTGCCATCAGCTTACCACTAAACAACCTGCGGCTTAAGCCTTTATATTGATCATAATCGGTGCTGTCACCATTATCAAGACCAATTAACCTTCCGGCTCCTGATACTTCAACATTCACCCGATTAGTTGCATTTTCTACAGGATTGCCCTCTCTGTCCTCAACTGTAATTTCAACAAAAATTAAATCCCGGCCGTCAGCCAGAAGCATATTCTTACTACTTTTCATTCGGATTTTTTTTGCATCCCCATAGGATTTCCTGACTTCTGTAGCGATAACTTCGCCATTCACATCATAGGCTATCGCCTTTAGCTCTCCCTCTTTATATGGGACTTTCCATGTTCCTACAAGCTGGTTACCACTACTATGATTGATAATATGATTACCTATGGTCTGACCATTTAATTGCAGCTCAATCTCTGGTGCATTTGAGCAAACCCGAACATCAATCATCTGTCCTTCTGAAAAATCCCAGTATGGAAAGATATGGACCATAGGCTTTATCCTGTAATCTGTCCATTCAGCCTGATAGATATAGTATGAATCTTTTTTAAAGGTGGCAGTATCAATCTGACCAAAATATGAATTCTTGGTATGATATGGCGTGGGTTCTCCTATATAATCAAAACCAGTCCAGATAAACTGTCCCAGAGAAAATGACACATCTCTATCTGCTTTAATATTGTCTTCAGTTGATTTCGCTCCCCAGCTTGTGGCACTATTACCCAGCGCAGAACACTGCTCATCATCATCTGCCAGAATAGATTTTTCCGCAGGAAAATGATATATCCCTCTACTCTGTACTACTGAACCGGTTTCACTCCCATATATTACCCAGTCTGGATGTGCCTGATGATGCAGGTAATAATATTTCTCCCCATAGTTATAACCCGCTATTTTTACTATATCAGCACATTTCTGAGCATTCTCCCAGGGCATATAATTGGAACCGATAGTAACCTTCCCATTCTCCTCTGGATCAAATTCATGAACCCAATCCATCAGCATTCGGGTTAATTCCTGACCTTTCTCATCAGCATGTGTATCATATATCTCATTACCAATACTCCACATAATAAGGCTGGGGTGATTGCGATCTCGTTTAATCCAACTTTTCACATCCTTATAAGCCCACTCCCTGAAAAACCTGGCATAATCATATTTTGTCTTGGGTCTCTCCCACATATCAAACGCCTCTGATACAACCATTAATCCCATCTCATCCGCCAGTTCCATAAATTCCACTGCAGGCATATTGTGAGCTGTTCTTACTGCATTAACCCCCATCTCCTTCAGGATTGTAAACCTTCTTTCTAATGCAGCTTTATTGAAGACAGCCCCCAGAGCACCCAGGTCATGGTGTTCACAGACACCATTCAGCTTCATCTTTCTTCCATTTAATATAAAACCCCGGTCGGGGTCAAGCTCTATCTTACGAAAACCAATCTTTTGTGATAAAACCTCTATTAATTGCGGATTACTTTCTACAGTTTTTCCTATATTCGCATCAGTCTCTCTACTCTTATCGTCTATATTACTATTATATTTTATATCTCCCTTCTCACTTACATTTCCTGGATGTATGTGATCATCTAAATTTATAGCAAGTTCCAGTTTTGTTATTAAATTATAGAGTTCTGGACTATCCGGACTCCACAATAAAGGCTTTTCGACAAATAGTTTCTGAGTATTACAGCTTATCGTTTTGTTTCTATCCGCAGGAACTATAGTAGAGTTCTTCGCAAGTTCCTGACCCTCAAAGATTATTGTCTGAGTAAGCCTGACATCCTGATAAGTATTAAGCTCTGTATCAACCTCAACCTGCCAGCCATCTTCCCACGGTTCTGTTTTTACATATATACCATCTGTTACTATATGGTTCTCACTTCTTTCCTTAAGCCATACATTTCGGTATATCCCTGCCCCCGAATACCATCTGCTGTTGGGACTCTGATGAACAACTTTGACCAGAATTTCATTGTTTCCTTCCTGGAGAGCATCTGTTATATTATGCTCAAAAGAAGAATAACCATATTTCCATTCTCCCACAAACTGTCCATTTACATAAAGAGAGGAATCCATATAAATTCCATCGAAGTATAACAAAACCTGACTTGCTCCACCATCATATGTATAATTCTTACGGTACCAACCTATACTGTCTTCATATAAATTTAAAGTATCATATATTAACCAGTCATGAGGTATATCTACTGGTTCAAACTCCAGATTGTCACTATCAGGGGCTTCAAGACTGCTTTTGGCAAACTCCCACCCATCGTTAAAAAGTCGTTTTGTATTCATCACTAATCGCTCCTTATTATTTACCTTATTTACTAATTCAGTGTCTTAATTGCTAATATATCATATCTTATATATCTTTCTTCACATAATAATAAAACATCTTTTCTGTGAACCTCTTCACCCAAATAAAATATTTGCTTAATAAATTGACTATCTAATAATTTCTAGATTGGAGTCTCTATCCCTTTATCATCTCAAAATATTTTGGATAATTTGCCTGCTATTTCAGTATGTCATCACGAAAAAATGATATAACAAATGCTACTTCACTCATGAGTGAATTGCTTTTTTCATCTTTTTATCTACAAACCGGGAAATAATATAATATCCGGAAATACTGGCTCCTGACAATTGTCATAAAAACATAATTCACGGCAAAGGTGCTATCTACTCTTACAAATTCCACACTCTCTGTTTTCACATTTAGGACAAACCTTATACAATATTTCAACCACAGCTATTATAATAAGGACCCAGAAAAACAGTAGAAATACTATATTATGAAACAACCAGTATTGTGGAAATCCTATAAGAATAACTATTGACAAAACTAAACCTAGATAATCTAATGATGTGTACTTGCCCTGCTTTCTCTCGGGAAAAATCTCTGCGATTTTAGCTGGTATTACATGTGCACAGGAATTCCTACCCTTACACTTACAGCAATAGGAATAGATCACAATATTTAAAGATATAGATATAAGTGCACAATATAGTAAACCTACTAAACGTGAATCAATAATCACAAAATATATTCCCATTCCTATAGCCAGACCAATAAGAAAAAGTGGAAAAACACCATGAAATCTATCTCCCATCATTAATACCTCCTCTATTTGAATTCAAAACAAAACTAATATTTTTTCTGATTTTCTTACAGATTTCCTCAAAAGTATGATCGGTGTAAACATACATCATCAAATGAAGCATAACTGAACCATATATCAACTCTACTGCAGTATCTATCTCAATATCCTCAGCCAGTTTTCCCTGTTTTTTGAACTCTTCCAGCTTAATCTTAATTCTCTCCATCATCCGATAGTCTGCTTTTACAAGTTGATGGATTATCATTTCATTTGATTTCATACTTCTAAAAGTAGCTGCAAGAGTAACTCGCCATATCTTTTTTCCAAAAAAGTTAAGTTTACGTAATATTTTTAATACCATTTCTGTAATAATATCAGCTGGTTTTTCTTCTGTTTTTTCATCGATATCACATCCTGCTTCATCGCTAATATCCTGACTATCATCTGCTATTTCCTCGGCCATAGCTAATAAAAATATATCTTCCTTTGAATCAAAATAATTATAAGCTGTACCCAATCCTACACCGGCTTTTTCAGCAATATCTCCTATTGTTGTATTATCATAGCCCTTAAAAAGAAAGACCTCCCTGGCAGCCTTTAGTATTTTTTCTTTTAATAATTTCTTTTTTTCTTCCCTTTTACCCATTTGGATAGACCTCCTTCAATATATATCGGGAAATTACGAAGCTCATTGTCATTGCTTCCATTTTATTTCTCCATTAAATAGTCTTTTACAGCTTTGAATAAATAACTGACCTTAATATTGTCTAGTGGTTTTAGTTCAAAATCATCTGCCAGTTTCTCCAGCTCGTTCAAATCATAACCTTCTTTCAAAGGTACAAATGAATATATACTTGTATATATTGCATTTTGTGGGCAACCATAAATACATCTCAAGCAGGCTAAACAATTAGAACTAAATATTGGCCTATTTCCCTGCAGTTCAATATTATCCATCGGACAATTTTCGGCACACCATCCACACACATTACAACTTTCCTTAACTTTAAAACCTTTTGCAAATAACTTAGCACATGGTTTTTCTATTTTAAATAGTGTTCTTAAAATTCTTCCACTAAGTTTTGGCTTTATTCTTCTTTTTTTGCCTTCCATTACTTCTTTTACGATTTGTTCTGTTTTTGAAGGTAATACATTTAATAACCGAATTGCAAGCTGTTTATTAATAGGAATCACAAAATTTGACGGCATTATCATCATTTTTTCATATACAATTTTGAAACACTTTTTTTGCAGTCTCTTTATTATTCCTACTCTACAGGCAGTATTGGGTCCACAATTTCCTGCACCAGATACAGAAATAATAACAACAGGTGTTCCCTCTCCTTTGGGCAATCCATTAATCCATCTGTATATTGGTTCAGGTGCATCAAATGCATATACTGGAAATAAAACTATTATCAAATCAATATGTTTTATCGGGGTCATATTAGTCTTTGAATAATTGTTATGTTCTAAAGGTGCTTTAGTAACTGATACCCCATATTCTACTAGAAACTTACATATTAGGTTAGCTACACGAGCTGTTCCACCTGTTCCAGAAAAATAAACTATCCCGGCTCTTTTATACACTTTAGAATCCATATATATCTATCCCCTATTGTTTGAAAAAAGTAATTAATTGTTTATTATTGCAATTTAATAGATTATCATATCATTTGATTTAAAACTTTATTACCATATACATATTATGGCGAATTCATTCATGAATGGGTTCATGAATATATTCATATTATACCTTGATTAAAGTACTCTGTCAACAATATTTTCTATTATTTGTAAATTTGATTGCTTAAGTCGTTTAAGATTGCTTAATAAAAAAGCAAAGCTGTTACCTTATGTCCCTCCTGGTAACAGCTGCAGAATTCTCTACTCTTATTTAATTTATATTGCTTGCTCTCCAATATGTTCATTTATGAATTTACATATTTCCTCCATGGCGTCTTTTGCCTCCGGAAAAAGTGGTGACATAGCAGGATAGCAATGAAACAGCCCCTCTCCAACCCTCAATGTAACATCAACTCCTACCTTTTCTGCTTTTTCAGCAAAAAGTATTGAATCATCACGTAAGGCTTCATCTCCACCTACATATATTAATATAGGAGGCAGCCCCTCAAGATCTCCAAATAGTGGTGAAATATAGGGTAATTTAAGGTCACTATCCCCCGCATAGTGCTTCCCAAAGGCTAGTCCCGCTCCTTCTGGCGACAAGCACACTTTAGCTTTGATTAGATGTGATTCTCCACTACATGTATGGTCTGTCACAGGAGAATATGCAACCGTAGCTGCCGGGAGTTCATAACCGTGATCTCGAAGATATAGTAAACTAGCCAGACACAGCCCCCCACCCCCTGAGTCGCCCACAAAAACAATATTTGAAGGTGCTATGTCCTGATCCAATAACCACTGATAGGCCATTACGGAATCTTCAAGAGCAGCAGGATATGGATTCTCAGGAGCCAGACGATATTCAAAATGCAGTGCTCCTATCCCACTCCCTGTAACAAATTTGGAAGTAACCCATTGATGTGCCTTTATAGTACCAGCCACATATCCTCCCCCATGAAAGTAAAGAATCACTTTATCTTTTGTTCCTTCACCTGGCAGTATCCATTCTGCTGCCATCTCACCTATGATAACCTGATTTACTTCAATATCATTGGCAAGTTTACCATACATCTTCGCACCCTTTTCAACCTCTTCACGGAAGTTAATTATGGATTCATACTTACTCCAATCAACCTTCTCCTCTTTGAATTTGAGCTGTATCCAGTGTCGGTGCTGTAATAAAAATTTAATCATACGAGCTCGAAGACTGAGCATTATATATCCTCCTCATAAGTGCTTATTCGTTTTTCTTTAGATATTTTTTTCTGGTGATTTCTTCTCTACCACCATCTATGATAATGATTAATCAATTTTTTCTGACCTTACTCCATTCATAAAGAAATCTATACAGCGATTTATTGACTCACTTTGATTATAATTACCTGGTTCTATATATAATGGTTTAATGGCTTCAGCAAAAGCAAACTCAAATAAATCTTCCAATATGTATAGCGGAATATCAGTACGTATTTCTCCGCTTTTCTGCCCCAGTTCAATTATTTTGTATCCAAGTTGACTGAAATCCCCTTTTTCACTTTCGTTCTGTTCGAAAGACAACATTTGCTGCATCCGGAAAACGAGGAATCTTTCAAAGAGTTCTTTTCTGTTTTGAATACCACTAATCAATTGCTCAAAAATATACTCTATGCGTGCCCTGGTATCTGGTAGTTGCTGTAGATCCTTAAACCTAATAGGTTTATTCTCTTTCATGGACTGTTCTATATATTCACTTATAATTGCTTCTTTGGAGGAAAAATAATTATAAAGAGTGCCTCTAGCAACATCAGCTGTCTCCGAGATCTGTTCCATGGTTGTCTCATCAATACCAAACTCATCAAATAAACTAATAGCTGCTTCTATAATTCTTTTCTGCGTCTTTTCCATTTTACGTTCCATACGGCTTTTGCTCTTTGGCCCTTTTTTTGACTCTTTTTTAGACTCGTTAATAATACCACTCCTTTAACATCATATATTTCTGAACTACTATTTCTGAACTACATTTTTTAACAATGTATATTAATAAACTTCGTATATTTTTGAACAATGTATAATTACATTTACTTAATATTAACCTTTTACTGGTAAATTGTCAAGTGTTAATTTTATTTAATCATCCTCAGGTTCTGAAAGCATAGAAAAAAAGAGCCTCCACTTCCGGAAGCTCCATTTTATTCATTTAATTGTCAGTTTATAAATACACAAGACACTCTTCGAGCCAGGCCATATAGTTTACCCGCCGATTATCAATAAAAATTATAACGAACTTGAACTTCCCTATTCCACACTATAGTTTTCAATTACTCATCCTCTTTTGTTTGATGAGCACCAGTGTTATTGAAAGTACCGCCAGAGCAAATCCAAAGACTATCGACATATTTATGAATATTGGTGCAAGACTTGCTATATCAAGCTCTGCTAATTTAACAATGCTGTTATTTGACTTTACATACCAGTAGTTAGGGGTGAAACTGGCGATACTCAATACTGTTTTACCTAGTAAAAACTGCGGTACAAACAATCCACTGATAAAAGAAGTACCTAGAGCAACTACATTGGCTATAGCTTGCCCGATGTATCTAGCTCTGCGTATCCAACCCACATTAAATCCTTACAATAGTAATTAATAGTATAGAAATGAAAAAAGGAAAAACCTTTAGTATTTAAGGTTTCTCCTTAAAATATCTATATTCAACTTTCGCATGTTTTCCACCCCAAAGCGCTTCTACTATATACCATTTAACATTATAATTTTCTCATTCCTGTATAAATCAGAATTGCATCCCTCAGGAATTCAGCTGTACCTGCCTTTTCCTTATCATAATATGCTTTGAACCTCTCATCAGCAACATACATCTCTGCAAGTCCAGCATGGGCTTCCTTGCTGTAGTCATCCCAGTAGAAACTTAACCACTGACGATGCAGTTCTGCAACTTTGCGGGCCTGATCCCCGGCTGGATCACCTATATCCATAGCAGCCTGAAGTGTTTCCCTTAAAACTCTCTCCAGCTCTGTAGCTTCCTCATATTCCTCCTGAGACATATTTTTAAATCTTAGATTTGATTTATCAACAACTTCATCTCCATATATTTCACGAATTTCCTTACCAAACTTCTCCTCATTATCTTTAATCATTTTTTTCTTAAAACCAGCAAATTTTTCCTGATCTTTCATAGTAATACGCCCTTTTTTTGCCATTATTGTCCTATCAAGGTTAACAATTAATACTTCTAATTGTTGTTTCTTGTCAAGAAGCTTCTCACGATGCTGTCGCAATGCTTTTACTTCATCAAAGGAAGGTGAGTCAAGAATTTTTCCAATCTTATCCAGGCAAACACCTAATTCTTTATAAAAGAGTATCTGCTGTAATCTATCAACTTCATCTGCTCCATAGATTCGGTATCCTGATGAATTAATCCTGGCCGGCTTAAGGAGATCAATATCATCATAATATCTTACTGTCCGTGAAGTGATACCTGAAAGTTCAGCCAACTCTTTTACTGTATATTCCATCTTTTCTCTCACCCCCTGTACTAACTATACACCTTTACGTTACGCCAATGTCAAGGGATATTAAGCTAGACATTCTTCCTCACAATACAGCAGTATTTTTCAAATATAATAATATTAATAAATTAGTAACAGGATTATTTAATATATGGAGGTATAATATGTGTACTGAATTTTTATTACCTGGACAAAAAGAGATTAGAGTTTCAGCCCGTACTATGGACTATACAAGAGGTCTTGAATCAAAGTTAGTTATTTATTCTCTTCAAAAAAATCCTACCTCTATTATTTTTGGTTCAATCAAAATACTATGCTAACTGTCTTTCAGCGAGTTCTCCAAAAATCCCCTCCTGCTTAATCAACTGCTGATAATTCCCTTCTTCTACCACCCGTCCATTATCAATTACAAAGATACGATCACAGTTTTTTATAGTACTTAATCGATGAGCAACAACAACCCGTGTAATATTTAAGCCCTCCAGGCTATCAATTACCTGTTTCTGTGTCCTATTATCAAGGGCACTGGTGGCCTCATCAAAGTATATAATCTTTGGTTTATTTACAATAGCCCTGGCAATAAGTATCCTCTGCTTCTGTCCTCCAGATAAGGTCTGCTGTCCCTGGCTGATAACTGTCTGCATTCCCATCGGCATTTTTCTGATATCTTCAGCTATCCCAGCTGCCCTGGCAGCTTCCCAGGCATCATCTTCTGTGAGATTAAGATTAGTACCTATTATATTATCCAGAATACTTCCGGTAATTAGCTTGCCATCCTGCAGAACAATACCCAGCTGTTTTCTAATGGAGCGAATATCTATTTTCTCAATATCCTGTTGATCATAATATATTCTACCATTAAGGGGTTTTTCAAAGCCCAGTAATAATCTTAATAATGTTGATTTGCCACTTCCTGAGGGTCCAACTAAAGCAACATATTCACCTGCTTTTATATTTAAAGAAAGCTCTTTTAAAACCATTGGGCTTTCATCATTATAGCGAAAGGCCAGATTACTGACTTCAATATCACCCTTAATCTCGCCAATATCCTTTTTATTTCCATCATACTCAGGTATTGTCCCTAAAATAGGCTTTAAATTTTTCCAGATGGACCCGATACTAAATAACTGAATTAAAGACTCGGAAAAAGCAATAATGGCTGTTTGAAAACTGGCAAAGGCAGCCATGAAGGCAATAAAATAACCTGTACTTAACTGAGTACCTCTGCTAGACATCATGTAATAAAGTATAATTGTTATTATAGCAGGAAACACTGCATTAATTGTCTTTAAATAATTATTGAAAACCTGTACTTTAAAGGTTAATTTCCTCTGTTGACTAAAACCCTCTGACCACTGTTTAAAAAATCTATTTTCAGCAGCAGAGACCCTGATCTTACTTATTCCAGATATCATTTGTAGTAAAAACCCTGACATTTTATTCTGTGTAACGATAAGATTATTATAATACTTACTTCTGATAAAGCCCAGCAAAATAGTAATCAATGCCGCTATTAATATAAGAGCTGTAGCACCTTTTGTAAGAGATCTGGAGAAATAATACATTTGAATATAGAAGAAAAACGAAAAAACACCACCCAATAGTGATGATATTATAAGATCAGAAAACATCTCCCTTAATTGCATGACACTTAAGGCCTTTTTAGCCAGTTCACCGGCTGTATAATCTCTGAAGAATGATATGGGTAAACGCAGCAGTCTATCCCAGACAGCACTCTGTATTGAATAATCAAACTTTGACCTTATACGGGCAAAGGAAAATGAACGAGCTAATTCGAAAAGGGCTCTGGCCCCCACAGCAGCCAGTAAAATGAAAGCAATCTGCCAGATCTGTTCTACCGCAGCTGTTGGTATAACATAGTTGAATATAATCCCCGTCGCTAGAGGAATAGTCAATCCCAGAATGCCCACCATTAATCCAGCCAGTATCATTAAGAAAATATCCCTTTTCCAGAAATCCTCTGTAAAAAAGGTTATAAGATCTTTAATCCCCAGACTCCTGTCAGGAAATGGTCGATAAAAAGAAAGGGCTTCTGGCTTTATTCTCTCTGCCGTCTCTGCCGTAAACTTTTCTTCTTTCATAGTCACAGGGTCAAATATTTTATAGCTAGATGGCGAAGTGGGTATCAGGGCTACGGCTCTACCAGTATCCTTATCTAGCTCTTCCTGCTCATTTTCCATAAAAGCTAGTAAAGGTCCAACATCTTCCTGCCACCAGTCTCCCTCCAGGAACACTGTTCTATATCTTATCTGTGACGCTTCAGCAATCTCATCAAGGTTTAAATCTCCAGATTTATCAGGGAGTTTCAACTCCACTTTCAGGTATTCAGCTACCTTTTGACAGGATGCAAAGAGCTTATTCCCGGAATAATATAAATAACTGCTATCTTTTCTGGAATATGACCCTATTATCTCATGAAAAGACTGATTAACTATTTCTTCGTCTTTTTTGAGCTTTTCCCGGAATAATATTCTCTCTTTCTCCTGATAATGATTCCTTTTTCCAACTGCTGCTGTCAGGCAGAGAACATTGAAATCACTTATAAAATTCACTATCTTATTCTGCTCTATTAACAAGTTTAAATTCACATTTAATGTTTCATAAAGAGCGTCAACAGAATCTGCAGAAATCCACTCTTCCCATTTATGATAAAAATCATTAAGACACTTTCTTTCTATATAATCATTTATCTCTCCATAAAAAGTTTTTACCCAGTTATCCAGTGTATTTATAAATTGCGAATAATTCACTATACTCTCCATAAAATCTCGAAATCCGATCCTGTAGACCCTGGTTTCAGGAAGGGCAGTCGCCAGTAATGCTGCAGAATATTCCTGGGCAGAATGTCCCTTTATTGATTGTTCCTGTGCAAATTGATCCAGTGTAGATTGATCCTTTGTTGATTGTTCCAGTGTAGATTGTTCCTGTGCTATTTTCTCCTCCGCAGATAGTTCTTCTGTAGGTCGCTTATCATCTAATATATTAATTGATGTAAATACCTGCCCTGCCTCCAGACTGAATAGATAATGGCGTCGACCCCTATCATCTCTATAAGTATCAAGCAGGAAAAGATCAACACTACCCTCCAGTACAAAATAAAGATATCCTTTATCTGACAGCAATATAGGTCTATTGCCTGAAATTTCTACCAGTTCTCCTGTATTCATAACTTCCTGATAAATACTGTCCACTCACAACCCTCCTCCTTTTATGTGATTCGAAATCCCCTGGCTAATGTAATTAGCAATTATTTAGATAATATAATTCGCAATAACTAAGCTAATATGAATCGTAATCCAATCCCTTAGTTAGATGCAATCAATCTTGCATAGTCCCCATCTAAATCCTTCAATTCTTCATGGGTGCCGCGCTGAACGATCACACCATCCTTTAGAACTATAATCTCATCACAATCCCTGATCGTACTTAATCTATGAGCTACTATAATAGAAGTACAACCCCTTTTTCGTATATTCTCATCTATTTTTTTCTCAGTCCTGGGATCAAGGGCACTACTTGCTTCATCAAGAATTAGTATAGTAGGGTTATTTACAAGGGCTCGGGCAATCTCCAACCTCTGTTTCTGGCCGCCGCTAAAGTTTCGACCACCCTCTTCTACCTTACTATCATAAGCCCCCGGACGACCCGTAATAAGCTCATGGATACAGGCATCACGTGCTGCCCTGATTACTTCACTCTCAGGGATAGTATCATCCCACAATCTTATGTTCTCACTAACTGTACCTTCATAAATGCTGACCTCCTGATCAACATAGGCAATAGAATTAGCTGCAAGCATTCGAGGTATCTCCTGTCTTTCCCTTCCATCAAAAAGAATAGTTCCTGTCCAGGGGAGATACAAACCACTTATCAAGCGGGCAATAGTAGATTTACCACTACCAGACCCTCCTACCAGGGCAATTCTGGAACCCGGCTTTAACTCAAGGCTAAAATCCTTAACAACAGGGTCTTCCAGTGGATTATAACCAAAGCTCAGCTCTTTAATTTTAATATCACCCGATAGCTTGACCACAGCAGTTTGACTGCTACTGTCCACATAGTCATTACTGGTAACAGATTTTACTTGAGCTATATTTACTTCATCTTTATTAAGACCAACTTCATCTATATTATCGTCATTAAAGTCCGTATCATTTTCTATATAGGGGTCAATCTCATAATCCAGGGCATCATCCAGTCTGTTCATATCTCCCTTCACTTCCTGAATCCTGCTGCCCAGACCGACAATATCATTAATAGGACTGATAAAAGAAATCATCAAAAATTGAAAGGCCACAAGCATACCTACTGTCATAGAACCAGAGAGAACACGATATGAACCAAGTATTAATATCACAACAATCGTCAGTAATTGGAGTAATTCTGGAACTGCAATCAGATATTGAGTAGAGCGGCTCATTTCCTGTTCAGAATTTAACCATTTGGCATGATAACCAGCCCAGCGGGCGAAATAATCACTTTCTGAACCTGTCGCTTTCAGGGTTTCTATTATCTGTATCCCTGACATAGCCGTGCCTACTACTTTACCTCTTTCCACAAGTAATTTGTTGTTAATATTCTCCCTTTTATTTGCTAATAACTGCAGGAATAAAAAATTTATGAAAACAACGACAAGACCAATTGTTGATAAGAACGGATCATAGTAAAGCATTAGTATAAAATAAAATAAAGCCGTGATACATCCCAGCAGAGCTGTTGCCAGTTCCCTGCTTAATAAAGTTGCTACCCTGTCATTGCCACTTATTCTGTCACTAATATCTCCAGGAATCCTCTGAGTAAAGAACCTGATCGGCAGCCGGAGGATATGCCAGAGAAAGGCCGCAGAACTTTTTACTGCTATCTTTGTCTCCAGTTGAAGTAAATAATACTGCTGCAGCCAGGTAAGTATCCCTCTTAAGACAGCAGTCATAAATATTCCAGTCAATAAAGCCTCAAGCCAGCTCTCTTTTCCAGCCAATAAAATTTGATCTATAAATACCCTGGAAAAAACAGGTATTAACAGACCTGGTATTACCAACATTAAACTAATAAAAAGAATATACAGGAGGGCTTTTTCAGATCCCTTAAATCTATTTTTTAAAGAATTATGGGTACTTTTTTGATTTTTTTCCTGTTTAAAGTCTTCTCCGGGTTCGAAAGTAAGCACTATACCGGTGAAAGATTGGTCAAACTCCTGATAACTTACTACCCTGGGTCCGCTGGCCGGGTCATTTAAATAGACCTTATTTTTATAAAAGCCCTCCACCACTAGAAAGTGATTAAAGTTCCAGAAAACAATAAAAGGGCCATCCTTTTCTTTCAAATTCTCTGGTTCCATTCTATACCCCTTAGCGATAAAACCATATGCCCTGGCTGCTTTCAGGATATTGCTGGCCTTACTACCATCCCGGGAAACACCACAATCTGTCCTCAACTGTTCCAGAGGAATATTCTTACCATTATACGAAAATATCATTGCCAGTGCAGCTGCTCCACATTCCAATGCTTCCATCTGTAATACAGTCGGTACTTTTTCCACACCCCTTAATGACCACAGTTTATTAATTATTTTTTTCATTTTCAATCATTTCCTTTATAATCATTAATAGGGATTATTAATTCAATGGGACGCTGTTCCCCAGTTGTGATTAATGATGTGACAAGGGTTCCACTATTAATTTTAAGCGGTGGCCCTTCAGGAGATGTCCACCTGTAACCACTATAATAGTCATCATCCATGGTTATCTCTACCCTGACTTCAATAGGTGCACCCTGCCTGGAAAAAATCTCAACCAGTTCTTCACTACCCAGAAACCTTAACATCTGTTGCTCTGTTGCCGGAAATTCAGACACTGAGATAACCTTTCCCAGTATATAACCATATTCCTCTTTCTTAACAAAAGAGGGTGAGATTTTAACATCCATTCCTGGTATTATTTTCTTCCCATCATATGGTGAAACATAGATAATACCTTCAAGGTCCTTGATTGCATCACCTGATAATTCTATACTTGCAACTGTCTGATCAGAATATAATATATCTCCTATATTTTTCTTAACCTCAACTACCCTGCCTGAGAAAGGGGAGGTGACTGTTGCTCTATATGCATGTTCATCCTGAAGTTGGCTGATCTTCTCTTCAAGCTCATTTATGACTATTTTATCATTTTCTTGACTTAATTGATCCTTTAACTTAAGTATCTCTTCTATCAACCGATACTGTTCAATAATAGCGATACTGTCTCCCTCCTGTACAGTATCACCAGGTTTAACACTTATATCAGTAATTTTTCCCTCATATAGATGAACAATATTACGTATTCCACCACTTTTCAGTAAAATACCCTGACCATTTATAGTGGTTGGAATAGTTCCTATAAATCCCCAGATTATAAATGACGTTAATAATAACGCCAGAGCCAGTGCTACCAACCAGGATCTGGCAGAGGTTATTCTAATTAGCTGATCCAGTTGTTCCGGTGACCTTAGTCGTTCCAGGGCCCTCTTTCTAAAGATGTTTTTATTCATAACGTATGTCCTCTCTGATATCGGAGATTCTGTTCTTTAATATTAATATAACTAATCATTATTTATAAAGCATCAAGTTCTCTATTTCAACAGAGAAGCTTTTTATTTTTTAAACCAGTTAAAAATTCCAATAGAATGACCCGAACCACCTGCAACATCATCTAACTCCTCATCGCTGAGTTCAGTTTTTAATGGTGGTAAAACAATTGTTAAATCAGCCTCAGGGTCCCCTTCAATAAATCTTACTGTAAAATCATCCGGCAGCTCTAAACCAGGAGCTATTTCCTCAATCGCCTTAGCAGAATCTTTTAATACTAATTCGCGATACTCTTCATCTCTTGCTGCTCTCTCCATTAGCTCAGTAATTACTTTTTCGAGTTTTCCTTTTTCAATAGTCATTATTTTAACACTCCTTCTTTTTGATTTTATAATCTATAAATTTCTCTACCAGATTAATGATAGATAGATTTGACTTTATATAACTAATTTAATATTGTTTCAATCTTGTCCTAAATAAATATATCTATTATCTTCAACTTCTTTAAAAATTACCCGATGGCCTTCGATACTGCCATTTTCACCTATAATCAGGTCGCCTCCTATACCAGACCACTGACCCAATTGACGTATTTCCTCAGCCAGTACTCCTGGTATTTCATTTGAGGGAACATATGGATTCACTCTCTTGATGGCTTCATATAGAATATTTACTGTATCATAACCCTGAACTGCCCATGGATCTGGCATTTTTCCAAATTTATCAAGATAGATATTTACAAATTCATTTATTTCCACTCTCTCACTATCAGGATTAAAAAATGTGAGGACATAACTCCCTTCAGCTGCTTTGCCGTAATTGTTAATAAATCCTTCAGTATCAATACCTGTACCTCCAATTATCGGAATACTGAGTCCGGAATCCCTTAACCTGTTTAAACTTCTACCAGCACTGGGTAGAGCATCAGCCAGAAAGAGCAATTCTACATCAAGTGCCTGCCATTTTTTAACCAATCTTCTTGCCTCCAGATTACTACCCAGGAAACTGATTCTATCCTTTACTTCGAGATCAATTGCCTTTGCAGTTTCACTAAAGGAGTCTGCCAGTTCTCTACCATAGGCATCATCGGCATAGAATATCGCTACATTTTTATAATTATCTCTGGCAGCAAACTCAGCTATTTCAGAGCCCTCTCTATCAGAGTTTATTACCTGTTGGAAAATATAATTATAATCATTTTTAATCAACTGAGAGTTAGTAGATGCCGGTGAAATCATAAGTTTTCCAGCCTTTTCATAAATTGGCGCAGCTGCTATACTCACCCGGGAATTCCAGTGGCCAATAACAGCTGTCACTTTATCATCTTCTGCCAGGGACTGTGCTATCTCCAGGCCTCTGGTAACAGAACCCTGATCATCATATCGAATAAGCTTTATTTCTCTACCCTTAACCCCTCCCTCTGTATTTATATTATCAACAGCTAAATTAATTCCTTCCCAGATGCCCGTTGTATCATCTACATCTTCAACTGGGTACACTACAGCAAAAACAATACTATCTCCTACAGTAGTTGTGTTTTCTATATTATCAACCTTATTTTCTGAAGTAGTAGTACTGTTTTTGTCACAGGCGATTAAAGTAAAAATAATAAGAGCAAATATGAATATTAATTTTATATATTTAAGCATCGTCTTATATCCTCCTACCGGGGTATATATTATAAATTACACAAAATCCATCTATATTATATAAACATAGGTATTGGATTTAAATCCTTTTCCTTAATCGCATTATGTCTCCAGCCCATTTTAACAGGGACATCATATAGTCTCCCTGCTGCAAAACGAGCCCAGAAATGTCGAAGTCCGGGTACTACAACCTTTACGA
>JBKGXW010000028.1:0-26040 GCA_046546395.1 Halanaerobiales bacterium | reverse complement strand
CAATTATAGCATCATTATTATATACTGTCAAGGATTTTTCTTGAAACTACATTAACAGTTTAATACTTTTTTAAACTTAATTTAAGTTACAGAGTTCATATTCAGTCATGACAAATGTCATATAAAAAAGGACACCTTCTGTTAACCAGGGTATCCCATTTATACTAATAACTATTCTATTATCTACTCATTGTGAACCTCTACAGCTAAATCAGAGAAAAGGCTATGATGGAGTTTCATTGAGATTACTTAGATAAATTAAGCGCGGTCAAATTCACCCCAGGAAGGGTCAACTAATCTCTCCTGTCTATCAACAGAATTAATCTTACTAATCTCTTCTTCACTTAATTCAAAGTCAAATAAATCAAAGTTTGATTCAATATGATCTGGATTACTGGAACGAGGAATAACAATAATATCCTTCTCAACCAGCCATCTTAAAGTCACCTGGGCTTCGTTCTTTTCGTACTTTTGAGCTATATCCTTTAATACACCGTCTCCAGAGACATCTCCTCTTGCTATCGGACTGTATGCGGTTATATAAATGTCATTATCCATACAGTAGTTATACAATTCCTTTTGATAAAGATATGGATGAAATTCTACCTGATTTACCACTATATCATCATCTGATACTTTCTTTACTTCTTCAATATGCTTAATTGTAAAGTTACTTACTCCAATATCCTTTATCTTTCCGTTTTGTTTTAAGTCTGACAGGGCCCGCATTGTTTCTTCGATTGGTATATTTTTATTAGGCCAGTGAATTAAATACAGATCAAGATAATCAGTTTTTAATTCATCCAGAGTATTTTCACAGGCCTTAATTACATCATTATAATGAAGATGCTCATATGAGACCTTTGATGTAAGGAACAAGTCACTGCGAGACAGACCACTTTCTTCTATTGCACTGGCTATCTCCCTTTGATTGTTATAACTTTCTGCCGTGTCAATATGGGTATATCCCAGATCAATTGCGGTTTTGATTGCATCGATTCCTTCCTCACCTTTGAGTTCATATGTACCAAAACCCAGGACCGGGATCAGATTGCCTGTTTTTAGTTTAATATTCTTCAAATTTAACAACCTCCTTCATTAATACACAAAACAGTATTATTTTAATCTATTTTAACCTTATAATATAGTATAACAATTATAAGAGAATATTTGTGTTATATAAATTACAATTAGATTAATCATAAAATGAATATTATATTAGAGAACTATTTCTCTGTATTAATTGCTAAAATGTAGTCAATACAATATAATATAGCTATATAATTAAATATATATACCTATAGGAGGTCAATTATAATTATGAAACGATGTAAACTGATATATAATCCTACTGCCGGGAACAGGTCATTTCCTGCCAAACTGGATAAAGTTATCAATAGACTACAAACCAGAGGCTTCCTGGTAGATATTTATAGAACTACGGTTAAAGATGACCTGTATAAAGGAATAGAAACAATTAAAAAGGACAACTACCATAATATTATTGCAGCTGGTGGTGACGGCTCACTCAGCATTATTGTGAATAGTATGCTTAAAAACAACATTAATATACCCATAGGAATTATACCAACTGGAACTGCAAATGATTTTGCTACATATCTTAATATCCCATTTGATACAGAAAAAGCTGTTGATATTATTAGTGATAAAAATATTGAAAGTGTCGATATTGGCAAAATCAATAAAAAGTATTTTGTAAATGTATGTCTGGTCGGAGAAATCGCAAGTGTATCTGAGGATACAAATAGTGAATTCAAAACACTTATGGGCAAACTGGCATATTACCTGAATGGAATTAAAGAAATCGCAAATATAAATCCAGTTCCCTATAGAATTGAAACTACTAAATCCACTATAGAAGAAAAACTTTTTATGTTTGTAATTATGAACAGCAGTGGTGCTGGAGGGTTTAAAAACCTGAATCCTGGTGCCAGTATAAATGATGGCTTGTTTGACTTTATTGGAGTGAGATTCACCAGTACCAGAGATCTATACAAATTACCTACTTTACTTATGCAGGTATTACAGGGAGAGCATCTTAGCAATAAAGATGTCCTTCATCTAAAAGATAAATATTTCAAGATTGAATGTCTGGATTCAAGTAGTGTTACTCATCACTGTGATATCGATGGAGAAAGAGGGCCAGAATTACCACTCCGAATCTCTGTGTTACCCGGGAAGTTAAGAATGTACAGCAATAAAATTAAAAAACATTAATAAGATTACTGAGCAAAGGAATAATTAACAACAAGACATAATTTTTAATATTTCTAGCATTTTTGTCTTATTTATTATATAATATTTTTGAAAAATGAAAATTTGTGATATAAAATTGGAATATACTTAGTAAATAATAGTATTTAATAAAACTTAATATAGTTATATGTAACACTTACAGACCTGATGTATAATTGATAATCTATGGAGGTAATTAAGCTTGAAAATAAATATTATGTATAATTTTGTGCTTTGAGCACAATGAAAGGAATGACATCTAAAATGACAGAGAAAAAAGATGAAAAAGGGAAAAAACACTGTACAGCATTTTGTCCAGAATGTGGTAGTGATCTTTATTTTATGAATGGAGAATGTTACTGCAAAACAAACGGTTGTGCCTGGCATTGTAACTGTGAAAATTGCAAATAACAAATCAAATTTGATAGCACATTATTAAAAAAATACAGACAGCAAATATAAAAGGAATAATTAGTACTCCCCAGCATAAGAGTACTGATTATTCCAGCAGAACCCTGTCGAATATTCCGTAATATCATTGAACTAATCCATTTCTGGTGATTTTATTATTACTTCATCATCCTTTACTTCAAGTACAGCCTTATCCTTGATTCCCAGTTTCTCTCGATATATTTCAGGCAACTGCAGCCGACCGGCAGAGTCTACCACTACATATTTACTATGTGTATCTCTTTCATCACTATTTCCGATTTTGATATCAGTATAATTGACATCTTTATTGCGTACACTTTCTGTACTAATTTTACCATCACGTATTTCCACCGCCCTATCGACTGCACCAGCCAGGCTGCGGTCATGGGTTACTACTATGATAGTCGTTCCATACTCCTGGCATATCCTTTTGAAAACATCAAATATCTCTCCTCCTGTACTGGAATCAAGTGAACCTGTTGGCTCATCTGCCAGTAATATCGCAGGGCGATTGGCCAGGGCAACAGCTATTGCAACCCGCTGCTGCTGGCCACCTGACATTTCAGCAGGACGGTGGCCTATCCTTTCTCCCAGACCAACTGCAGTCAGGAGTTCTTCAGCCCATTCTTTATCTTTCTGTTTTCCCTTAAGAAGCATCGGGAGTCGGACATTTTCCAGTGCAGTAAGATAGGGGACCAGATTCCTGGCTGGATTTTGCCAGACAAAGCCTACTATCTGGCGTTTATAGAGAATTCTGTCACGATAACTCATGTTGTTGAGATTCCATCCATTGACTATTACCTTGCCCCCTGTAGGGCTATCGAGTCCACCCAGTATATTCATTAGTGTAGACTTACCACTACCACTGCTCCCTATGATACCAATCATTTCGCTTCTCCTGATTTTCAGTTCCAGACCCTGCAAAGCAAAAACCTCTTGATCAGCTATCTTATATATCTTGACCAGATTTTCGCACTTAATTATATATTTATCATCGGGTATATCTACATCTTGATGACCAAAGAAATTTCGATATAGTTTGATAAAGAAACTGCTCTTATCATTTGCTGTCTTCTGGTTATTCATTATACTTCCTCCCCTAATTTTATCGCCTCATGAAGTTTAAGTTTTACCAGTATAAACCCTAAAAAGACCAGACCGATAATAAGAGTTCCTCCAAGAATAATCAAAATATTGATAATATCACTTCGCTGAACAACAATCCTGAATCCCGGGACAACCCCTTCCAGATTCTGACTTATCTGCAAGAAAGGCAAAAATACCCGGCTGGCTGTGATACCAAAGGTGGTCCCCAGTGCAAAACCAAGTCCGACAGTTAGAAACTGTTCCAGACAGAGGATAGAAATTAGTTGAGAAATAGACAGTCCTATCGCCCGCATTACGCCAAACTGTAGTATCCTGCTTTTAAGTGAAAGAAAATTATAAAGAAAAAATCCCATAACAGTTATTAAAACTGCCACTATAAAACCAATTGATAACATTCCATAAAGACCCATCCTCTGGGGTTCTCTTCTACCTTCAATAATTTCAGTTCTGGAGTCCTGAATATTGGTTACCCAGATATTATTCTCCCTGAGTTCTTCTGTAATTGTCTGGAGAGATGCATTATCTTCCAGCCTCAGCCAGACATCATATGGCTCTATAATATACTGCTGCTGAACATAATTTAGATTCCCCACAATAAGCGGAAACGAACGTGGATAAATGGTAGGCCAGAGATCCACAACACCGGCAACGAAGAAATCAACACTCTGTGTACCCAGGTTAAACGTAATCCAGTCTCCGGGGGTTAATTCGTTTTCCTCATAGAATTCTCTATTTACCAGTGCAGCGAGTCTATTATCAATCAATCTATTCATATAAAAGTTCAGATGTTGATTGGCCAGATCATCTCTGAACCAGGTCACATTTGCAAAATCAACAGGGTCAATTGCCATCAAGGTACCTCTACCTGCCAGTTTGCTACCAATGGCAATATCTCCCTTCTTAGTCAATACCCGTGCTGCATCCTCAACACCTGTTAATTCTTTGTGTATATAAAAAGGGGGTTCATAGATAATTGCCTCTTCATTAGTCTGTCTCTGACCATCTTCACCATATGCTACAGAATCAAAGCTCCACCTTTCTGATATTATAACATCAGTACCATATTCATACATCAAACTATCAGTAAAATTCTGATTCAATGTTCTAGCAATAGATGAACTATATATACCGAGAGAAACAGTCATGATAATGAAAAATATTAAGGGGGAATACTGACCTGTATTCCTGAAAAACTGTCTCAGGGTAACTGTTAGAGAAACCTCAGGAAGCTTTTCTATTAACAATAATATTACTCTTAATATCCAGGGAATAACCCTTAAAGATAGTAAACCTGCTGTTGCCAGAAATAAAACAGGTATTAGAAACAACATCGGATCAAGCATTAATTGCGATCCCTCTGTCCCACCATTCTCCAGTAGAGAAATCTGTTTCAATAATTCTCTATAACCATAAATACTGAAAAGTAACAAAACCAGGTCAAGATAGTACTTCTGCCAGAATGGTTTCTTCTTATTTCTGGCTATATTATGCTTATATGATACAATACTTTCCCGTGCAGCTGGTATAACGAGCAGCAGACAGCTTAAAAGGGCTGCAGCTATTGTCATAATTACATAAAAGTAGGTATCAGGTGGTATTATAACCGGAATAGGATTCCTGTTGACAAAGGTAAGAAACCCTGAAGAAGCCCCCATCAATCTTGCTACTATAAGGCCCAGTCTGGGGCCAATTATAAAGGCAGATAGTCCCAGAAAACACCATTCAAGTAGATATGTCATCAGTATTTGCAGCAGACCTGCTCCCCTACTTCTTAATAATGCTATCTCATTACTCCTCCGTTGAATAGTTAAACTTGCAGCCAGAACAATATAGTAAAATATCATTCCAAGTATAGGAAGACTCAATATAAACAGCAATGTCTTTAATAAATCAGCCTGCTCGATCAGAGGCCTCAAACTACCAAGTGATGATTGTGACATCCTGGTACTACTGGATATATTACCAATCTCAGTTTCCAGTCTATTTAATCGTTTAATCATAGCTGATAATTGATGAAAACGCACAGACTTATAATCATGATTAAAAAACCATGAATATATATACGGTCTTGTGTCATCCCGTAATATCATTTCTTCATATACATCCTCAGCTAAAAAGAAAGTACTGGAATAAGGCGGGCTTTCCACCCATACAGGACTATTGTAAAATTCTCTTTTGACGCGGAAGACACCAACTACCTTCAGATTCAGATATTCATCCTCTTTATCGCTTTCCAGAGGGTATAAGTACGTATTACCAACCTTAACATTCAATTCATGTCTTGCATTTTCATCTATCACTACTTCAATTGTTTCACTATCTATACTTTCACTATCAATAGAAATTTGTTGGTCATTAAACCAACTACCCGCTATTATATCTACTTTTTCTCTAAGTCCTGTCATAAAAGCAAGGTCTACAAACCGCTGCCTCTGTTCCTCTGCAGAACTTTCCGCTTTTATATTTACTTTATCTGTTCTACCCATTTTAGAAAAATGTAGTAGTTCTGTATTATAAACTTCCGGCACTTTTTCTGTGAGGAGTTCATCTAAATCAATATATTGTTGAAATGCCTCATCCTGTTCCCGCCACTGGTCATCTGACAATATCGGGTGATAATCATACCACTGTTCATCTGTAATCTTTATTGCACCCGGAGGATATAGGTTACTACTACCTGACGTCCATTTTTCAAGCATAACCATCTGAAGTACTCCATCGGTATAAATAGATATACACGATGAAACTGCTACAGCCAGTATTAATCCAACAAGTAATATTAGTTCTAATCGCCAATTTTTAAATATCTGTTTTAAAACCATCCATAAAACTGAAAATATACCCAAAACTATACCCCCTATCTTGCTATATGCTGGCTTATTATCTGCTTATTACCTGTTGTCCTTCCTCCAGTCCTTCTACTATTTCTATTTTAGTCCGGGTTTCTATACCTGTTTCTATATCAACCTCTTTTCTGAAATCCCCATCTTTAATCAAAACAAATGTTCTATCTCCATATTCTCTAATAGCTGAGCGGGGCAATACTAATGAATTTTCCTTTTCCTGAATAATAATAGATGTATTTAAAAGAGCATTAAACTTCAACATCTGTTCTCTGGATATATTATTTTCTTCCAGTATTTTTTCAAAATCTATTATATCGAGATGAACCCTTAAATCAGGTTGTCCAGGAGCGATTTCAGCTCCAGGAGATGGTACCTTTCTTACAATAGCTTCGAGCCAATTGCCCTCTTCACCCATCTGCACCCTTGCCCGTAATCCAGGAACAATCTTGTTTATATCTCTCTGTGATACTGTCATCTGTAATTCTAACTCTGAAGGATCAGCTACAGTCATTACCCGTGCAAATTCTTCAACCATATTTGTCTCCTGCATAGACATAGAAGTAACACGTCCCCTGAAAGGAGCATATATTGTTGATGCAACAAGTGTTTTTTGTAGATTCTCAAACCTTAATCTAACTTTCTCATAATCTATTTCTTTTAGTTGAAGATCGTAGTCACTTACAGAAGTACCCTGCAGAAAGGACATCCGTTCTTTCTCCAGCTCTATTTTTCTCATATCCAGCCTGGCCAATTCAAGTTGATATTCGAGATCCCCTACTTCCAGTCGGGCCAGAGGCTGATCTTCTTCTACCCACTCACCATAATCAACAAATATTTCTTTGACTCTCCCATCATTTTCAAAATAAAGTGACTTCTCATTTACAGCAGCCACACGTGATAATCCAGTAATCTCTTCAGCTATATATCCCCTCTCCACTTCCAACAGTGATAGCCTTGGTTCAGGAGGATCTTTTAAAACCGGTGCCTCATCTACTCTTTCTTCCGGGAGTAAAGAGCAGCCACTTATCAAAACGACAATAATAATGCTAATTATAAATATAAAAAAAGTACTTTTTTTCTCTTTGATATTAATCATAAAACCACACCTTCATTCAAAATTCTTCCATCTATTATTTCATAGATTATATCTCCATAATCCATAACATCTGGATCATGTGTTACCATACATATAGTAACATTGTTTTCCTTAACCAGATTTCTAAAAAAAATCATTATTTCTTTTACAGTCAGATAATCCAATTCACCAGTAGGTTCATCAGCCAGAATAAGATCCGGTTCATTAACAAGTGCACGTGCAATACCAACCCTCTGTTGTTCACCACCACTTAATTCAAAAATACGATGATCTGCCCTTTCCTCAAGACCAACGAGTTTCAGACATTCATTAGCTCTTTCCCTCCGCTTCTTCCAGGAGATATGATTAATCCTTAAAGGAAGTTCAACATTCTCGAATGCAGTAAAACTCTGTATAAGTCCATGTGTCTGAAATATAAACCCGATTTGCTCACGTCTTAACCTTGTCAACTCTTTACTGGAATATGTATTAAGTTTTTTATCATGAAATATTACCTGTCCAGAAGTGGGGTAGTCAAGCCCTCCCATAAGATTAAGTAGGGTAGTTTTACCTGAACCAGATGGCCCCTTAATGATAACAACTTTACCCTCAGGGATTTTTATACTTACGCCCTTTAATGCTTCTACAGAGCGACTACCCATTTTAAAAACCCGTCTGACGTTCTCTATTTGAATAATATATTGTGCTTTCTCTACCACAAATTTCACCTCTTCTGTTTTAAAACCTAAATTGTTTATAGAAATCCAAGAAACTCAAGAAACTACCTACAAAACTTTCATTATATAAGCTCAATTCACAAATGTCTCAATATTTGAGCATGGAGAATTACCACTTGAATTTTTTGCAATTATCCTATAATAATATTTCTTCCCATCTTCTACTGTACAGTCGGAAAAAGGTTGATATGGTATAATGCCATCAGAAAACTCTGTGCCTACTATTTTCCAGGGGCCATCTTCAGTCTCTGATCTCTCAACATCATAACTCTCCGCCCCTACAGAACCACGCCATGTTATCTTTTCGGGATCGCCAATAGCTAACAGCTCTGGGGCAGCAGGTACAGGTACTGGAGGAATGTCTTCTCCCTGAATTTCATAGGCATGTTCTCTGAGTAATCTCATTGTTTCTTTTTCTTTTATATCACTCCTGCAGCTGAATCCAGGCCATCGATGGCCATTGTTATAAAAGCCTCCATCTTTACAATGATAACGAAGGGCCCAGTACATAATACCAGCAGCATCAGACTTAATTACTTCATTAATCAATCTATGATTTTTGACAAGATCAGCAGAGCCAAATTCTCCAACATAAAAAACCTTCTTTCCATGTGCCTTCTGGTAACCTGTGTAAAAGCGCTGTACAAAATCCTCTCCCCGGTCATTATAATAATGATCAGATACTATATCTACATTGGGGTCATCCAAGGACTTTTCCCTAACACCATAATGTCCATCAGACACTAGATGATTGGAGTCAATGCTTTTGATATAAGCTGCAATCTCAGCTGTCCATCCATCAATATCTGGATATATCAACTCATTTCCTGTCTCCCAGGCAAGGATTGCCTTATCATCTTTATATTTAGTACCAGTTATGTGATTAGTCCTATTTAGTACATAATTAATTAAATATTTGAAATCCTTAATTAAGTCTTCATCTGTAAAAAAGTCATCTCTCTTCTTCTTTCGGAGAGCTGCAAATTCAGTAACCCCACCCCAGTGATTCCAGTTGTCTATAAAGGGTATAATAAGACGAATCTGGTAACGGTTACATAGATATAATAAACGATCCAGTGCCTTAAACATATCTTCATTTATTTCTGAAGGACCGAGTATATGGCTCATCTCATCTATATTCTTATTACCCCCAATAACAGAAAAGACATACATACGGACAACCTGTCCACCCATCTGTTTGATAGTCTTCAGGGCATCCTCCTGCTCAAACTGATCAATCTTATGCCATTGCCAGTCGCCTTCATACCACCAGGGGGCATCTTCACAGATATGTAGATTAGGACAGTTAATAGAAACAAATCTCAATTCTTTATCACCATCAAATAATTTACCATCTTTTCTCTGAATAAAATTGCCGAATTCTGATTCGCAATTTTCATTATGAACCGGTTTCTTCATTGATCATTATCCTTCCCTTGCCAAATTCGTTTTTTAAAGTGTTATTGCGCTTATAAGTCTAAATTGGTATACTGTGAAATAAATATCATGATCATTTTTAATTATATCATAATAATATAGTTATTTGGGGCAATTATTGAAATTATTTGAACTATTAAATAATGTGAAAAATCTTTATAATAAACATTATCCTGAATCTATACACAAACTATTTGCCATCAATATTCAAAACCCCATATTCACGGAATAAATGAATATGGGGCTAAAAATTTTCAAACCAACACCTTATAGAGAATTGTTTTTAACAAAACCGATTAATTCATCTATCTTTGCAAAAGCAAGCGCAACTACAGTATCTGCTCCACCATAGTATATAGCCAGACGGCCTGTTTCGGGATCATGTAAAGCAGCACATGGAAAAGCTACATTAGGTACATCGCCAACACATTCATATTCTGTTTGTGGTGATAAAATATAAGGTTTTGTACGGTATTTTACCTTCCATGGTTCATCTATATCAAGTAAAGCCGCCCCCATACTATAAACAAAACCATTACATGATGTAAGGACACCATGATATATCAACAACCAGCCCTCGCTGGTTTCGATAGGAACAGGACCAGGACCAATCTTAGTGCTCTGCCATCCACCAGTAGTTCCCATTACATAACGATGTTTGCCCCAATAAATCAGGTCAGGACTTTCACTTAAGAAGATATCCCCAAATGGAGTATGACCATTATCACTGGGCCTACTCAACATAACATAGTTACCATTTATTTTTCGAGGAAATAGTACACCATTTCTGTTAAAGGGCAAAAACGCATTCTCTAACTGATGAAATTCTTTAAAGTCTTTTGTATATCCAAGACCAATAGTTGGCCCATGGTATCCGTTACACCAGATTACATAATAAGTATCTTCAATCTTTACGACCCTTGGGTCATATTTATACCAGGATTCACCTACTTCATCATCATCATACTTGAAGTCAATAGGTTCGGGTTCGATCTCCCAATTAATACCATCTTTACTCTTGCCAACATGTATATTCATCTCACGGGCTTTATTATCAACTCTGAATACACCGGCAAATTCACCATTAAAAGGAACAACTGCACTATTAAAAATACTATTTGACTCAGGCAAAAGATCCCTGGGGATAATAGGGTTTTTTTCTAAACGCCAGATCACATCCTTATGACCCTCAGGTTTATCCTCCCATGGAATATTAGGTAATGGTTCTCCATAAATCTTTAGATTCTTCATTTCTTATAAACACCCCTTATATTACTATTAAGTATTTTTAGACAATCATATAACAAAAATTATATAATATATACACATAATTAACAACTCTATTGATTTAATAATTATAACATTTGCTAATATACTAGAGCTCAGAACTATAGTACACCTGCTGTTTCAGAAGTTTCTTTTAGCCCATCAGTACCATTAACTATCCTTTCTCCCCAGTCAGTAAGGTTATTACCTTCCCAATCATATGAAAGATCCAGATATTCTACTCCGCCACTATTTCCTTTCCAGGACCAGGCCATCCAGCCTACATTTTTCTCTTCAGTGTACTCCAGAGTATAATCCTCATCTACATCTCCATCATGATGTTTCCAACCAAATTCACCTATACAGAGAGACAGATCTTTATCGATTACCCTGTCAATATTCTTCTTAATAGTCAAGGCATCTGGACCAGCATATTCGTAAAAATGAATAGAAAACATAGTGTTTTTCAATGAGTCTGCTTCAAAAACACTTTTACCATATTGATGTATAGAAGCAGGATACTGGCCCCAACCTGCACTATCAACCATTATAGTATGAGTTAATCCAGCTTCCCTTAGTATGGGAATTGCTTTTTTATAACCTTCTGCCCACTGAGGGCCAGACCAGTCACCATACCATTCATTGGCAATATTAATTATAACAGTATCTTCTCTACCAATCAGTACATCCTTTAAACTTATCCAGTAATCGACTGCTTTCTCTAAATCACTATATTCATTACTCCCGGTGGCATCATGTACCTCAAGAACAGATATCATATCATACTCTTCAATTAAGTCAATAACTTTTTTGACAGATTCACTGCCATCTCTTGACCATTGTTCGCCATTAGATAAAACAACCCTTACTGTATTTGCACCAGTAGCCGCAATACCGGGGATTGCCGTTCCCAATTTACTTTTAAACCAGGTATGTGGATAGTTGACTCCGCGCATAATGAATGGATTATTATTTGCATCATAAAGGGTTGTACCCTCTACATAAAAACCTTCAACTGCTACCATCTGCTCCGCTACTACAAAATCAGTTTGAATATAAGACGTTAGTATAAATACTATTGCCATTGTAATTATTAATTTTGCACTTTTTTCTAAATTATTTTTCACAATAATGCCACTCCTCTATATTATGATTTATTAACTATATTTAATTTCTATAAAAACAATATATTTTAATAAGTCAAAAAAAGCATAACTATAATTAGATCAGGTTGGCCGAAATAAAAACCTCTTCAATCGTATTATACATATCTAAATGCATTATTTTCTGTTTTGCTCTTTTTTGCTCTTTCCAAAGACTGTATAGAATCCCGATTCTCAGCTGACTATTTTTTATTCTGTCTTAGCTTCTCTTCTACCTTAACAATTGTTTTAGAAGAAATCCAACTAATTACATAAACAGGTAAACTTATAGACAAAAATGGAAGTAGGCTGGGCAAAAATCTGAAAAAGATAGAAACGGCGGCCAAGCCCAGAACAAGTTGTAGGGTTTCTTTCGGAGTTATAAAAGCAAAAAACAGAGCGTTCTTCAATATGTTTGACATCTTAAGATCATACTTAATATATATCGGAAAAAGATATGAAAGATCTATAAAATACAGAAATAATAAAAAGTAGAGTGCAAATCTTAATATTAGATAAAATATGCCATCATATTCCTGTACATATATTAAATCGAAGACCAGAACTGTCCCAATGATTAACATAACAATTCCAATTATATTAATTCTTATAAATTCGCTTTTGTAAGTTTCCCAGAATAAACTAAAGACTTTTACATTTTCCTGTCCACTTAGCCATTTTTTTATTACTACAAAAACCGCCAGTGTAGATGGCATAACTCCAAATATAATAAGCCCCAGTAAGGTAAATAAAATCCAGAGCAGATTAACATATACTAATCTAGTTATCCATTCAGTAATCCTGTATAAACTGCCTTCATTTGAGAATATATTAATATCCATAAATAACCTCCATTCATTTTCCGATATAAGTATATATTCTATAACTCACTGGTAAATCCTCCTTTCGATTTTATTGTGGATCTACAAACATGGTTATAAGCTTATTTGCATTATTTTTACTCAATAGCCTTTACTGTTGAATATTTTTTAAGTTATAATAATGTTATACTAATTAATCCTTATAAAACATCAAAAAATTTGCTATATACGTGTTTTTGCACTAAAACAAGTAAATCCAAACTGAAAGGACAATTCATATGACATTATCACGACGAATTTTATATTTATTTATTAATCCTGCTAAACTCTTTAACTTTACAAAAAGTAACAAAGCCTGGATTATACCACTGCTAATAATACTACTGATGACTTCTATTTCATCTTACTTAATAGTACCAGAACTAATTATACCAGATCAAATAAATAATGTTAAAACAAATACAGCTATGTCTGAAGAGCAAAAAACGGATACTATTTCTTTTTATAACAGTGCATATCACCATTTTACATCTTTCCTATATGAAGTATTTATAAAAGTGATGTATTATCCAATATTAACTTTATTTATAACATCGTTACCATTAATATTTGGGGGAACAAAAAGGGAATTTCTATATGTTTTTTCAGCCGTATTATATACAGGTATCATAAATAGCCTGGGATTTTTATTAGATACTGTCCTGAAACTATATTATGGTTCACTAGATATAGGATTAAATTTATCATTAATATTCGATAGCTCTCGTCAAATCGTAAACTCATACTTAAGTGTAATTAATCTATTTGGCATCTGGCAGATCTTACTACTGACAACATTAATCTCTATTTACTTTGATTATGGTAAAATTAAGTCTTTTATTATTATTTTTAATTCCTGGATATTGCTTAAGTTTATTAGTGGATATATAAGATATTTAAGACTAACCATCAATCTTTGAACCACACTACTATACTGCAATATAGAGATGAAAATTTTATGAGATTATATAAAAATAAAGTGGTCTGAATAAATTCATACCACTTTATTTTGTCTTCTTATATTTTTATTTTTAAAACTAAATGAAGGTATTATACAAGTCCCTTAGATAAGTGTGGCAAGGAAACTATAGTGACTAAATAGAAATTGCAAAATAATGATCACCAATTTCTATTATTACATCTCTATAGAATACCCAGTCATCTTCTGCGGTTTCTGGATTGTAATAATATAATGCTCCTCCAGAAGGGTCCCAACCCCTAAGTGCTGCTTCAGCAGCCAAAAGTGATGTTTGATCTGGTTCAAGCCAGAATTGTCCATCATGAACAGCAGTAAACTGCCATGGTTGGAAGATGACCTCTTCAATATTATCAGGGAAAACAGAACTTCTTACCCTGTTTAAGACAACAGCTGCTACAGCTACCTGTCCTTCGAAAGGCTCACCTCTTGCTTCAGAATATACAGCCCTTGATAATAATTCCATCTCTTCTTCTGTAATCTGCATTGACTGTTTCATACTACCATCAGTTACCTGAAAAGGAATTTTTAACTGTCGATCTGGTATAATATGATTATATCGAATATTATTATAATCCCTCAATTCCCATGGTGATACCCCAAACTTACCGGAAAGTATTTTCACATTATCACCTGGCTCAACAATATAATTGAGCACAAAATCATAATTTATACCCGAGTAATCTGGAATATTGATATACAATTTCTGATCAACAGTCAGTACACCGTCTTTTAAGGTATTTAATTTCCTGATTTCTTCAGTACTAATGTCAAAGTTACTGGCAATCGACGAAAGAGTGTCACCAGTTTGTACAAAATATATGAACTTTCTATTATCTGTATCAGATCTGCCTAAATAAAGTAATTGCCCCACATACAGAGAATTTCCTTTTAACTGGTTTATATCCAAAATATCCTCTACTGTAATATTGAACTTATTGGAGATCAACCATAAGCTATCTCCAGGTCTTACAAAATATACAACAACTGCATTCTTATCAGAATCAGAGCTTTTATCCTCTCCTGTATTATTATCAGGTTGACCTTCGTTATCCCCAGTATCTGGATTATTGCTTCTATCATCTGATCCCTCATTTCCTCCACCATTCTCATCAGTCTGTCCCGGGAGTAACAACTTCTGACCTACCATTATTACATTACTCTGTAGATTGTTAAGATCTTTTATCTCCTGTACAGTTATATTGTTCCTGACTGCTATCCAGTAAAGGCTGTCACCTGCCTGTACTGTATATACATTAGCAGACTGATCAGGCTTCTCTCCAGTATCCGGAGTATCACTTTCACCACCCGCTCCATCACTTTCATCTCCTGGTATATCATTTCCTCCACCATTCTCATCAGTCTGTCCCGGGAGTAACAACTCCTGACCTACCATTATTACATCACTCTGTAGATTGTTGAGATCTTTTATCTCCTGTACAGTTACATTGTTCCTGACTGCTATCCGATAAAGGCTGTCACCTGCCTGTACTGTATAAATTTTAACATTATCAGTATTATCCTGACCTGCTGGAACCGGAAGCAATAGCCTCTGTCCAACCATAAGGGAATCACTATTCAAATTATTTATTTTTTTTATTTCCCACACTGATGTTTTATGTTTTGAAGCAATTAGATATAAGCTGTCTCCAGGCTGGACAATATAAAGGGATTGTCCACTTTGAATTGAGCTCATTTGGTAACTGCTCAATTCACCTGCTCTCTCTGTCCTGTTTGTAAATCCCACAATCTTAAATTCTCCTCTGGCGATATTACTAAAGACATGACCGTGACTATCAGTATCACTATGTCCCTCTTCCCTCTTATGCACTTCAGCTGCAGTATTAAAACTGCCAAATATTAAAAGTATAATAGCAAATAAAATAATTGACCTTCTTACCACAAACACTCCCCCTCTAATTAAATTATTAATGTAATAAATCACACTATAAATAAAACTTAAAATATGAATACTGATATAATTATAACTCATTCTATATTTTTGTTACAGTGGCAATTTTTTACTTATATAAGATATTCCGAAATTATTAGCAATCTGCTTTCTGTTTTGCATAGCGTGTATACATCAGCAATTCTTCATCTGTCTTATTATAATCAAGGGGCAGCTTGTTCCAATATTTTCTTGCAGGCTTCTTTACTATTCTATGGTATTATTATTCATGTAGCTATAAATAGTGGGAGGTGAAAAATAAATGAAAAATATTAACATTAGGCAGGTATTATATTCAATATTAGTATTGATATTTATTGCTATTCCAGGATTGGCTGAAGAAGTACACCGTGTTTCTCCCGGGGAAAATATATTTCAAATTGCAGAAAAACATGGATTGACAGTCAGCGAGATCATAAATCATAATAATTTGCATAACCCTGAAGACATATATGAAAATCAAGTTATAATCTTGCCTGATAATAAACAAGTCGGAGTTTACAGGGTTCAGTCTGGCGATACTCTATACGCTGTCTCTCGAAAACTCAGTATTCCTATGTCTGTTCTGGCCGAAGAAAACAATTTGACTTATCAGGACAGCCTGTATGCAAAACAGCCATTATCTATACCATTGAGATATAGATATCCTCAGACCTATCAGGTTAAAGCTGGTGAATCTATTTATAAAATCGCTAAACATTATAAGATATCCACTGAAGAAATTATTATATTTAATAACTTAAGTAATTATAACCTGGAAGTAAATCAGGAACTAAAAATCCCTGTATTAAAACCAGCCAAACCTAAACAAGGGCCAAACTATCAGGCAAAATACCCGAGCACTTTTTTCAATCGTGGTAAATCCTATATAAATCAAATAGCTTTAACCTTTGATGACGGACCTGATTCTTATTATACTGAAAGGGTTCTAGAAATACTGAAGGATCATGATGTACCGGCTACTTTTTTTGTGGTGGGATATACTATCGATAAATATCCTGATGTGGTTAAGAAGATAGTTGAAGATGGACATATGATCGCGAATCACTCCTGGGATCATCCTAATCTAGCTAAACTAAGCAGGGAAGAACTGAAAAAGCAGATTAAATATACTGAAGAAGCAATTGAAGAAAAAACTGGCCTCAAAGTTCGGTTCCTGAGACCACCCTGGGGGTTTGTTTCTGATAATCTATTGCAATATGCTGAAGAAATAGACTACAAAATTGTAAACTGGAATGTAGATTCAATTGACTGGCGAGATCAAGATGTCGATCAGATATTAATAAACACAATACCCAATATAAATAATGATTCTATTATCCTCTTCCATTCAGCAGGTGGTCGTAATCAAAACCTGGATGCAACCATCGGGGTTCTACCAGAATTAATTGAAACTCTCAAGATGAATGGATACACCTTTGTTACAGTCGATAAATTGATACAGACACCACCTTATGAAATAGAAATGTAAAATTCTTAGACTTGAGTAATTCCTAAAATTTTTAACTGAAAAATGCCCATATCAGGCGTACTATAAAGAGGCTAAATTATTTTAGCCTCTTTATAAATAATCCCTTCCTCTGGCGCCATTGAATATTTCCCTTTATCAAAAAATAATTTTGAAACCTTATTAAATTATGCCCCTATGTATTCATCTTCTTCACATATTCAGCCATTCTACTACCCAGAATCCTGCACGATTTTAATTCATTTTCATCTGCTTCACCAACAGCTACTGCCCCATAATGTGCTGTCACACCTGCTGCAGCATAATCTGGTAAACCAAAAACCATAAATCCATAATTCATCAGGAGATTCAGTATTGACATTACGGTCATCTCATTCCCGCCACCAAGTCCACCAGATGAAGAAAATGCTGCTCCTATTTTTCCTCCGACTTTACCCCAGGCCTCACCAGTGTTTTCATCAAAGAATTTTTTTAACTTCCAGGACATTAATCCACAATGTGTTGGTGACCCGATGATTATACCTTCTGAATCCAACAGACTTTCTGGCTCAGCATCATCAATATGTTTTAAAATACCTTTGACGCCCTCAACTTCTTCAATTCCCTCCTGAACTGCCTGAGCCATTTTTTCAGTATGACCAGACTTCGAATCATAAATTATAGTAACACGAAACATATTAATATCCCTCCAATATTATATTTATTAAGATTTCTTTGATTATATATATATATTGCTAATTATAATTTGCGTGACATTTAATACTAAATACTTTCCAATGTGAAAAAGAAAGAGCAGACACTAAAGTCCACCCTTCCTTTTAATAAAATATAATATGCTTTATTATATGTGAACCCATCAGACAATATTACAATCCACTCTTTAAAAAAGCGGATTTTTTAATACAAAAATAGTAAAGTATTTATTATCATGTGCTTTAACCCATTATAACTTCCACTTCATTTTTATCTTTCATAATAGATAATGGAATTAAATTACCCTCTATCACATCACCATTAACCCGGAACTCCTTGATTCCAGCACTGACATTCTCAGGGTTCTTAACCTGAATATTGAAGTCTTTACCCCGGTAACGACGATAAACTGAATATGAATCCCATTCATGAGGTATAACTGGATCTACGATTAATCCCTCATAGTCAGCCCTGACACCCAGAATATACTGAGATATTGCGACAAAACTCCAGGAAGCTGTTCCGGTTAACCATGAATTCCTTGCCCTACCAAAATGATGCTCATGTTCTTTTCCTGTAATAAACTGTGAATAGACATATGGCTCCATAGTATATTTGTCAGCTGTATCATTATACCTGGCTGGTAAGTAAGATAGATAATACTCAAAAGCCCTGTCTCCTCTTCCCAACATGGTCTCTGCTATAACAGCCCAGGTATTTGCATGGCAGAATATACCGCCATTTTCCTTCAGACTAACAGGGAAAGAAGAAATAGCTCCGACCTCTTCATCAAATTCCCTAAACGCTGGATAATTAAGAACAATACCGTGTTCACTGGCCAGGTATTTTTTAACACTATCCATTGCACTAACAGCCTTCTCATCATCATAAGCACCAGAAAATACCGCCCAACTCTGGGTATTCAAAAATATCCTGGATTGCTCACTCTCTGAAGAGCCCAGTTTTCTACCGCTGTCCAGATATGCCCTGATAAACCATTCTCCATCCCAGGCTTTTTCTGTGAGGTTCTTTTTCATTACCTCTGCATATCCCTGGAAGTGAGCTTTATCTTCATCATTTCCGGTTCTCCCGGCTATAGCCAGAAACTCCTGGATCGCCTTATAATACAAGAAGGTTGACCAGATACTTTCACCTTCTCCTTTCAGATTGATACAATCATTCCAGTCAGCTGCCATACCATAGAGGAATCCATTCGGTCCTCTGTGTTCCCAGGAGAATTCTAAAGCCTTCTTCAGATGATTATATACCGGTTCCTCTCCCTTATCTGCATATGGGACAATTTCTTCTAGGAAAGCTATATTACCGGTTTCTCTGAGATATGCACCTATCGATAGCAATAACCAGAGGTGATCGTCAGAGAATATTCTTTCTTCAGGAACAATATTATGTTCCCCCTGTTCCCAGGTAAGTGGCTGGATTCCGTGTAATGCATATCCATCACTCAACTGTGCTTTTAGAAGATCTACAAGCTTGGCTTTAACTTCATCTGGTATAGCATGAACAACACCAATAGTATCCTGATTGGAATCTCTGAAACCCATTCCATCTCGGCCGCCTGCTTCATTGAAGGAAGCTGATCTGGACCAGTTAAATGTCATATGACACTGATACTGATTCCAGATATTAACCATTGTATTGACATCCTCTGAAGGAGTCTCACAACTATAGTAATCCATTCGGGAACTCCAGTACTCCTGGACACGATCAAATTCTTTTTCTACTGCTTCTTTAGAACTGAATTTTTCCTTATATGCTTTTCCATCTGTCTTTGCATCACCAACACCAACTATAAATAGAGCGCGTTTCTTTTCTCCAGGTTTTAAAGTGATTTTATTCTGCAGCACAGCACATGGATTACCTCCTTTTGCGATAGAGTTAAAACACTTACCCTGCTCTACTGCAGCAGGATTACCCTCATGATGATAATTACCAATAAAAATATCGCGATCTGTATCAAAACTGGCAGCAGGTAAGATTGAAGCCATAAAAGCCTTTGGCTCTTCTCCACCGGCAAAAAGCAGTGAATAATCTATCATATCATCATAATACTCCATCCTACAGGTATATAAGATATACTGGAAATTGCTCAAATCCTGACCAATTCTCCAGAAACACCATTCAGCATAAGGGAAAACAGATAATTCCCTTGTTTCTTCAGAATTGTTTTCAAGTTCTATTTCCCATAATTCTACCGGGTCATCCAGTGGAACAAATACCCTGTAATCACTCTTAATGCCGGCATACTCAGAAATAAACTTAGTATAACCCATGCCATGCCTACATTCTGTCTTATATTCACCCATATTTTTAGCAACAGGCTGCCAGCTTGCTGACCAGTAATCACCACTCTGATCATCACGGATATAAATATAACGGCCTGGTCTATCCATGGGTATACTATTGAAACGGAACCTCAATAAACGCTGTAAAGCCGGTGATTTATAAAATGAATAACCACTAGCATTATTTGATATTAACGCTCCGTATTCAGGTGTTCCCAGATAATTAATCCAGGACATTGGTGTGTCTGGTTTGTTTACTACATATTCTCTGTTTTGATTATCAAAATAACCATACTTCATATTCTCTCACTTCCTTTTTTATTATTATTGACTAAATAGCCCTTTATTAATTAGTTTATATAGTAAATGTACACAAATAAAACATCACAATGTTTCTTATGAAAGTGTTTTAGATATTATGTAACAAGTTTATTATACCGGTTTAGGAAAAAATAAAGAACTATCATCCAATAAATATTTTTCTACATAAGATTTAAAACTCCTTTTAAATTATCCTAAAAATTAATTAAATATGCAGGTATTAAATTATTTATAACGAAAATATTATTAAGAATGGTCGGTTTCTAATTAATAATTTGACAACAAAGAAGATTCTCTCAATAATAAATAAATTACTGTACTATTTTTAGTACAGATAAAAAATTGGAGGTTTTTTTATGGAATGGAATCAACTATTAACACCCTGTAGATTAGGGTATAGCAAAATAGATCACAACCCGGACCGTACTGAATTTCAAAAAGACTTTGACAGGATTATTTTTTCCAGTAACTTCAGACGCCTTAATGGTAAAACACAGGTCTTTCCTTTCCCTGAAACCGATATTATACATACTCGACTTACTCACAGCCTGGAGGCAGCATCTGTTGGAAGGTCGCTGGGTACAATCGTTGGTAATAAACTTAGCACAAAGGATAAATCTTTTCAGGGATGGCAGCTTGGTGCGGTATGCAGTGTAGCATGCCTTGCACATGATATTGGCAATCCTCCCTTTGGACACTCAGGAGAAAATGCTATTGCAGAATATTTCACAAGCATCAGAGGTCAGAAAATAATCGAAAACCTCTCTGAAGCAGAAAAAGAGGACTTTCAGAACTTCGAAGGAAATGCCATGGGATTTCATATGCTGACAGACAGCAATGAGAAAAAAACCAAGCAGACCGGTGGTTATGGCCTAACGTATCCTACTCTGGCTTCCTTTACAAAATACCCCCGTCCCTCAATAATTAAAAACACCAGGAATTTTGCAAGTGAAAAAAAGCCCGGTTTATTCCAGTGTGATCTGGAAAATTACAGAAAAGTTGCAAAAGGACTGGGAATCCCATATAAAGATGAAGGCGACCGCTGGCATAGATACCCGCTGGCCTTTCTGACAGAGGCGGCGGATGATATCTGCTATACAATCATGGACCTGGAAGATGGTTTTAAACACGGCCTGGTCTCCTATGAACAAACCTATGACTGGTTGAACAGTATCTGTCAGGCCGAAAGTGGAAAAACCAGCACCAACAGCCTGAGTATTGTTAAGGATAAAAGAGAGATCATAAGTTACTTAAGGGCTAAGGCTATTAACAGCCTGGTTCACCAGATAGCAGAAGCCTTTCTGGAAAATGAAGATAAACTCCTCAATGGAGAACTGGATGTAGCACTCACTGACATTATCGAATCAAGTTATTTACTTGATGAGATTCTTAAACTATCATTTGATAAAATATACTCGCATAAACCAGTTATCCAAATCGAAGCAGCAGGTTTTAAAGTCCTACCCGGCTTACTTGATACTTTTCTATATGCCTTAAGAGATAAGAAAAAAGCAAGCAGTGAGATGGTACTTAAGTTGATACCCTATGAATTTAAGTTTGATTTTGAGAATAATCCCTATAAAGCGATCATGAGCATAACATCATATGTAGCAGGCATGACTGATACATATGCAGTTGATACCTATAGAAACCTGCGTGGAATTGAACTGCCAAATTACTAGAAAGCAAGTTTTTTATAAGCTCCTACTTTACCTTTTATAGTTATCAGATAGTTGTCGATATTTCTAAACATTTATATCTAAATGTAAATTATTTGATAGCATGAAACATAAAAGGGCTCTACTCAGAAGTATTCATTTACTTTGAGTCGGCCCTTCTACAATATAACATTATATTTTTCATCCAGAAAATCCAGAAATCTCCTTTAAATCATATAAATCTGTTCTCCTATGCTTCAACAAAGGTAATTCTTCTCTTATCTTTTCCAATAATTCAATATTTATTGTTTCAACTATAATACCTTCTTCTTTATCCAGTTTATTAAGTACCCTACCCCAGGGATCAACAACTATAGAATTGCCATAGGATACATAGCTACTATCTTCATCCCTGGCAGGGGCTGCCCCCAGCATAAATACCTGGTTGTCAAGAGCCCTTGTCCTGAACAGTATTTCCCAGTGAGCTGGTCCTGTTGTCATATTAAATGCGCCGGGTACTACTATTAATTCTGCACCTCTATTAACAAGTAAACGAGATAATTCAGGAAAACGAAGGTCATAACAAATAATTATGCCGATTTTTCCTATTTCTGTCTCAACAACCTCTATATTATTACCACTACTTAATGTATCAGACTCTTTAAAGGTCTGCCCACCTTCAATGTCTATATCAAAGAGATGTATTTTGCGATGTTTGCCTATTCTCTCACCTTCCCTGTTAAAGATATAGGAAGTATTGAATATCATATCATCTTCTCGCTCCGGAATTGAACCTCCTACCAGATATATCTGATTCTCCCTGGCAATTCTGGATAAGTGCTGGTAGGTGTAGCCTCCCTCTTCTTCTGCATATTCAGGAAACAAATCTGATTGATAAGGGCAATTGAACATCTCGGGAAGTATGACTAATTCTGGCCGTTTTACCATCTCCTCTTGCAGGAATTCATCTGTTTTCTTACTGAATTTAGATCTATCTCTTACTATACTACTCACAGCCATGACTGACTCTTTAATCATTCCCTCAGCTTTTCTAATATTCTTTTCTTTATCATCTGTCACTTTCATTTGTATAATACCTATATACAGCTCTTTCATGATATCCTCCGATTTTATCATTGATTTGTTACTCGCAAAGACCAATATCTTTAGCAATCTATAACTGGAAATATAAACAATACATCAAAAAAATTCCAGATCCATTACCTATACGTCAGTGCTTCTAAAGCACTCTCTGCTGCCCTGATATGTTTTTCTTCTGGCTCTCTGGTGACTATTCTCTGAAATAAATAGGGAAGAAACAATAACTTATCTGGGGTATATTTTATTGCCTCATAGGCAATACCCAGAAAAATAAGCTGCAGTAAGAATGGGTTTATCGGTATATAGATGAAAATAGTAGATAGACTAATGATTAGATAGTAAAAGACTATATTACTGCCACACCTTTTGTGTAAACGTGAATAAGACTGTATATCTCCCTTACAGTCATTCTCATAATAATGTACTGTTTTGTGTTCTGCACCATGATATTTTAAAATCTCTACAATAATGTCTTTAAAAATTATAAGTAGCACCACTGGAATAAGAATATATAGAAGCATCAGAAGATTCATGGTGCTTTCACCTACTGAGGATGGTAGCATCATAAAAATAATATCTACTACTACAATCAATAGTATTGCCCAGTATTTTCCGGGGTTATTGACACCCTCTTTCAGGAACATAATTACTGCAAATAACAGGCTAACTATACCTCTTAAAATCGGTACTTTTTTTATATAATTTAGATATTTACTACGTTTTACTCTACTGACCTGCACACGAAGGTTATTCTCTTTATCATAGAAAGCCTTTGCAGTATAATTGCTATTCATCAATCTGACTCCATTACCATATGCCCGACCGCCTATTGTATCTTTCTCCTTTTCGCCTTGACACATCTTTTCTCTCTCCCGCCCTTTCACTTCTTCATAGTAATCTTTTCTATAATTTTATCTCTAATTTCATCTCTATCTTTATCATTATCAATATTTCCTATTTCTATATTCTTTTTTCCACTTTGAACAAATATTGAATCCATTATATTTGAACTCCGGGGAACCTCACCACCTGGATCAAAAACATGATTCTGATGGGGGTTTCTAAAGATTATTTTAGATAAAAAATCAGGAGTTTCATCCCCTGATCTTAAATTTGACACTATTTATTACGGCTATTACTATCACTGTTTCCTTATTATTTATGAATCTTCTCCATAACCGTTGGTAATTTACCCAGACATTTTGCTATTAAACTGAATGAATTTGAAAAGTCTCCAGTCACGGACTGATTGCAAGAAGCTGGTTAACAAAATTTTGTCTAAGCGATAGCGAGTTTAATTTTGTTGCTTCTTAATTGAAGGAGTAACTGGGGTTTAGACTTTTCCATGAATGAAGTAATAGCAAAATGTTCGGCCGTTTTACACCAACTAAAATGGAGATGAACTTTATTTATTAATTTACCTCTCTTCATATAAAACTTTTATTGCGCTCTCTATTGGTAGTTCCTGTATATTCATATCCAGTATTCCTGCTTTTTTATTAATTATATCTATAAAGTCTTTCAGTTTTACCATTGAATTATCCAGTTCTATCTCAAACTCATTATCAGATATAATCTCTTTATACTCTACACCAGGTACTTCTATTGGAATCATTTCATTATCCGTCTTGAGCTTGACATACTTTTTATCCCCCAGATGCTTACGTAATGACCCTATCGAATCATCAAAGATTATCTCACCATTATTTATAAAGATAACTCTTCGGGCAAGGTGTTCAATATCACCAAGATCATGAGTAGTCAAAATAAAAGTGACTCCCCTACTATTCATCTCTAAAATAAAATTCCTGATAGTTTCTTTGGCTATAACATCAAGACCTATGGTAGGCTCATCAAGAAATACTATATCTGGATTATGAAGCATGGCCATTATAAACTCACATTTCATCCTCTGTCCCAGAGATAACTGCCTGGTTGGCTTTTTAATTAATTCTTCAACATTCAATAAATCTACCAATTTATCTTTAGTCTTCTCAAATTCTTCAGCTGAAATATTGTAAATAGCTTTATTCATATAGAAGGCATCAATTGGCGGTATATCCCAGATCAACTGAGATTTCTGGCCAAAGACAGCCCCTATATTAGAAACATATCTTTTACGGTCACGCCAGGGTATATAGCCCATTATATCAACCTCTCCTGCAGTAGGATAGAGCACCCCGGTCAGCATCTTGAGAGTAGTAGACTTTCCGGCACCATTTGGACCTATAAATCCAATCAGTTCACCCTTTTCTATATCAAAGGAAATACCCTTAACTGCTTCAATATATTGAGTTTCTCTTTTGAAAATACTTTTTAGAGTTGAGAGAAAGGTGTTTCCCCTCTGATAACTTCTATATGTTTTCTTAAGTTCTTTTACATGTAACATAATTAATCCTCCATGTTGTGAA
>JBKGXW010000027.1:0-26053 GCA_046546395.1 Halanaerobiales bacterium | reverse complement strand
GTTAGGTTTTATATTTATTACAAGCTATTTTACGGTTTTTCCAACTTCCAACCTCCAACCTCTAACTTCCAACTTCCAATACGGAGAGGTGTCCGAGTTGGCTTAAGGGGCTCGCCTGGAAAGCGAGTGTAGGCTAACGCCTACCGAGGGTTCGAATCCCTCCCTCTCCGCCATTGAATGATTTTAAAATGTAATTAACTATTACTCATCAGGGTAATATTTATATAAGTTTGGCCGTACTAGATGGGGTGGTAGCGGTACCCTGTAACCTGCAATCCGCTATAGCAGGATTGATGCCGTGCTGAGGGTCTGTCCTTTTGGGGTCTGGCCTTGATAAGTGGTGTTGACGGTTGGGTCTTACGCAATGGAGCTTTGTGAACCCCGTCAGGTCCGGGAGGAAGCAGCGGTAAGCAAATGTCTCCATGTGCCGTGAGGGTGCCTGGCCCGAGCTAACTGTCAGGGTAACGCCCGGGAGGGTAGATTCGAAGCAGGTGTACGGCTGATTTTATTTTACACAATATTGTACTTGCATAATATTGTACTTACACAATTAAGGTTTTAGTATTATTAGTATCATCTATCACCAGTTTTAATAAAGCCTGGGGCAGGATAATTCGGTATATGAAGTATTTATATTTCTGTTTATAAAACTATTTTCTGTAGGTTCTTGCAGGAGGTATGTTTTTTTTATATAATTGTAGTAGTTGAGTTGATAAATTGTTTAATTAATGAGGGTGGAAATATGGCATTTCTTTCGTTGTACAGAAAATATAGACCGCAGAACTTCGATGATCTGGTCGGACAAAGGCATGTTATCAGGACATTGAAAAATGCCCTGGAGAATAATAGGATTGCTCATGCCTATCTGTTTGCAGGCCCCCGGGGTACTGGTAAGACCTCTACGGCAAAAATATACGCACAGGCTTTAAATTGTGTTGATGGTCCTACTGCAGAGCCCTGCGGTGAATGTGAAGCCTGTAAGAAGATACAATCAGGACAGTCTATAGATGTAATTGAAATAGATGCAGCTTCAAATAGAGGTATTGATGAAATACGGGATCTGAGAGAAAAGGTTAAATTTTATCCCAGTGAAGGGAAATACAAAGTATATATTATAGATGAGGTACATATGTTAACCAAAGGGGCATTTAATGCACTGCTTAAAACTCTGGAAGAGCCACCTGAAAATGTAGTTTTTATACTGGCGACAACTGAGCCGCATAAGGTTATTGAGACAATACATTCTCGCTGCCAGCGCTTTGATTTTTCTCTTCATTCAAATGTTGATATAGTTGAACGGCTTGAATATATATGTAATGAGGAGATCGTAAAGTATGACCATCAATCATTAAGTATGATTGCAAATGCTTCCCGCGGCGGGATGAGAGATGCTATTAGTTTACTTGACCAGGCTATATCCTTTACCAACGGGGATTTAAAATCATCAGAGATCCAGGATATGCTTGGTAAGGTCGAGATCTCCTTTCTCCAGGATTTTATAATAGGGCTAATAAATAAGAATAGTGCTGAAGTACTGGAAATGATTAATGAGGTTATAAACAGAGGTAAAGGTATTTCGATTTTTGTAGGGGACTTAATAGATTTTCTGCGCCAGGTTATGCTATATAAGGAATGTGGGAAAGATTCAAATGTAGTCAATTTTACTGAGGAAAGAATCAATGATATAAATAAACTTGCCGATAGTATAAATACTGTGAGACTGGTAAGATTTCTAGATATATTAACAGAGGTGGCCCGCCAATTAAATTTTGCAGATCAACCAAGGGTAATAGTAGAACTTGCTGTAATAAAGTTGATGTCATCAGAGGCAAATAATTCGATAGAGGGATTAGGCTCCAGGATAGCAGAACTCGAATACCAGATGAAACAGTTATTAAATAATGATGAAACTACCAGTAAATCTGAGCATAAAAGACAGAATCCTAATGATAATATAGATGATGAAATACATCCGGAAGATAATAATCAAAAAGAAGACAATGCTCAAGAAGAAGATAATAGAGAAAGTAAAGATTCTTTAATAGAGAACAAGTCGGAATCAGAATCTGAAAACAGCATAGATCAGGACGGTGCGGTAGAAAAACAGAAAAATGAGTATCTAGAAAATAAAACAGCAGAGGGAGATATAGGTTCTAACAACAATAGTATAATCTCACTGAGCGAGGTAGAAAAAGCCTGGCCTCTTATACTGGATATGGTTAGAGAAGAAAACATCAGTGTTCAGGCTATGTTGAAAGAAGGAGATCCAGCAAAAGTAGAGGGGGATGTGTTGTATATACAATTCCCCGAAGGCAAAAACTTCCATAGAAAAGGTGCAGCAAAAGAGTCAGGCATGATACAGAAGATAGCTGGCAAAGTATTGAGTGTGAACTGCCAATTAGAGTTTGTCAGTGAAAGCGACGGTTTCCAACAGGCTAAAAAAAAAGTAAATAATGATATAAATGATATTAGAAATAATAGTAAATCTATAGATATTAAAAGCAAGAAAAATCGTGAGAGTAAGAATAGCGATGTTGTTGATAGGGTTGTTAAGGCGTTTAATGGTAAAATAATAAAAACAAATCATCATATACTGGATGATAAATAATTTGAGGGGGTTTTATTTATGAATATGAATAAACTAATGAAACAGGCGCAGCAGATGCAGGCCAAGATGTCCAAGATGCAGGAAGAACTTGAAGAAAAAACAATGGAAGCTACTGCTGGAGGCGGAGTTGTCAAAGTTGTAGTCAATGGTAAACAGGAGATATTGGATATTCAGATTGATCCAGATGCTGTTGATCCTGAAGATGTAGAAATGCTGGAAGATTTAATTCTGGCTGCAGTCAATGAAGGTATGAGAAAAGTGCAGGATATGATTAATAGTGAGATGGGTAAATTAACAGGTGGGATGAATATCCCAGGTATGCTTTAAATGAGATATTACCCGCCGCCCATGGGCAAACTCATAGGTGAGTTAAGTAAGTTGCCCGGGATCGGCCCAAAGACTGCACAAAGACTCGCATTCTACATTCTGGGTATGAATACGGCTTCAGTACAAAATCTGGCCCAGTCTTTAGTTGAAGCCAAAGAAAAAATTAATTATTGTACTGTATGTAACAATCTTACTGAGGAAGAGATCTGTGGTTTTTGCTCTTCTGAAGAGCGGGATAGGACTATGATATGTGTTGTTGAGAGTCCAAAAGATATTATTGCTATGGAAAAGACAGGTGAGTACCACGGTTTATATCACGTCCTACATGGTTCAATTTCCCCTATGGATGGAATTGGTCCAGACGAGATAAGGATAAAGAACTTGATACCCCGACTACAGGAGGGAGTAGAAGAGGTAATAGTAGCTACAGATCCAAATGCAGAGGGTGATGTTACTGCCATGTACCTGGGTAAATTATTAAAATCTATCGGTGTGAAAGTTACAAGAATAGCTCATGGATTACCTGTTGGAGGTGATCTGGAGTATGCCGATGAGGTTACCTTATCGAAAGCTCTGGAAGGGCGTAGAGAGATATAAAATAACTTAGTATTATGCGTTCTATATCTTAATAGAGAATCATTGTGATTAGAAATAATATATGATATATAGAAGTACCCCTCGGCCTGGGAAAGGCAGAGGGGTTTTTTATCAGCCCGAGAAAATTGCTAAAATAATTTTCACCGGCATAGATAGTTTTCAAATTTTTATCATGTATCTTTTATCAAGACACTATGAAGAAAGGTTTTACCTAGAACATTGCTCCCTGTATATCCCAGTATATTGATGAGTCTTTTAATACTGTGTTATTGTCAAGATAATCAAGAGCGGTTTTCTGAGAATTGTCTTTTGTTTCTGGATTAGCACCTTCATTTATAAGTGTCAGTATTATATTCCCGTTTTCATTGGCTTCAGCGGCATGCATCAGTGGTGTCATACCATTCTGGTCATGGGTGTTAATGTTTGCATTATTTCTGATTAGAGTTTTTATAACAGCAGGGTTATCGTTAGATCTTGCTGCTATGGTTATAGGAGTCCATCCATTCAGGTTACGAGCATTTACAGCAGCACCTGAATTGATCAGTGTTCTAACCAGTTCTGGGCCGCCATCTTTTGCAATATACATAAGGGTAGTATAACCCTCATTATTTCTGGCATCTACGTCAGCTCCTGCATGAATAAGGGCATCTACTATATCAATATCTTTTTGATGATAAGCAGCCAGCATCAACGGTGTCCAGCCGTCATTGTCGCTAACATTTACATTTGCACCTGCCTGAATAAGGGTACGGAAAATCTGTTCATTACTATTATATCTTGCAGCCAGCATTAATGGAGTCCAGCCTTTATAATCAACTGAATCTATATCAGCACCAAGCTCAATCAGGGTATTCATTACCTGAGTATCTTCGCTATAGCGAGCTAGTACCATCAGTACAGTATGTGTTTCCTTATTTTTGTTTTCTAAATTAGCACCTAAGCCGACCAGGGTTTTAACAGTCGAATTGTAATTGTAATAGGCAGCATGCATTAAAGGAGTCCAGCCTTCCTCGTCGCGGACTTCAATATTTGCATCTGCTTTCGCCAGAGCTTTAATAATCTCAACATTATTATTTATAGCTGCATGCATTAATGAGGTATATCCTTCTTTATCCCTGGCATCGACTTCTACTCCATAATCCAGCAATATATTTATAGTTTTTATACTGTTATTAACTGAAGCATGAATTAATGGGGTATAACCACTTTTGTCTCTGGCTTCCAGGTCTGCGCCAACTTTAATAAGAGTTCGTACTACTTCAAAGTTATTTGCATTTGATGCAAGGATTAAAGGTGTCCAGCCGTTATCATCCCTGGCTCTTAGATTTGAACCTTCATTTACTAGTGAAGTAACTACTTCTGGATCATTATTGACAGATGCATGCATCAGTGGGGTCCAGCCTTTGTTGCTCCTGTCATTCAGGTTTGCTCCTGCCTCAAGAAGAGTAGTTATTACTTCAGGTCCATTGGAATTAGCGGCATGGATTAATGGAGTCCATCCGTTATTATCTCTGGTATTTATTTCTGAACCAATAGCCAACAGGGTAGTAATAACTTCCGGTGTGTTATTTGCTGCAGCAAGGATTAAGGGAGTAGCTCCGCTATTATCTCTAACATCTAATTCTGCACCTGCTACTACAAGACTGGTTATAACCTCAGATTTGTTTCCTGAAGCAGCAAAGCAAAGGGCTGTCCAGTTGTTATTATCCTGTGCTTCCAGGTCTGCCCCAGTTTTAATTAATGTTTTAACAACATCAACATTATTTATGTTGGAGGCAAGCATAAGTGCTGTCCTCCCATTAATATTTTCTGCATTAACATTGCTTCCTGCATTTACTAATAAAGTGACCAGCTCGGGATTGTTATTATATCGTGCAGCTACCATAATAGGCGTCCATCCTTCATCATCTGTTATATGTACGTTTGCTCCTTTTGAAATAAGAGACTTCACTACTTCGGGACGGTTATAATATATGGCATGCATTAAAGGAGTCCAGCCGTCTTTGTCTTCTGCCTCCACGTATGCCCCGGCTTCAAGTAATGTGTTAATTACTTCTTTACTATTATTTGATATAGCATACATTAAAGGAGTCCAACCATTATTGTCTTTTACATCAATATATGCTCCTGCTTCCATTATAGCTTCAATTACTTCACTACTATTGGAATTTGCAGCATAGATCAAGGGTGTCCAACCTTTGCTATCAGTTATATTTATATCTGATAATTGGTTGATAGCGACCAATACTTCTCTGACAGAACCATTTGAAAAGGTGTTGCTGTGATCATCCAGGTTTTCTGCAGAGAGAGTAAAACTTAAGCAAAATAAAAGAATCAACATGAATATAATCGTTTTTTTTAACATAAAGCATTATCCCCCTAATAATTGTAGTATTATCATTATTATATATACTTCTACTTTAATAGATTTTTTCCTTCAAAAAATTATCTTTTTTTACTAAAATTAATTTTGTAACTTATAATTTGATAAAATATAGCAATAAATAATTATTTAACCTTTTTATTGTCGGTGAACTCATGGTTAGTTTTATTTACAAAATAAATATCCTGTCAGGTAGGCAAAATAGATTGGATCTGGTCCAGAATATATATTTTTGCTAGATTTTTTATTCTATGTTATAATATTTCTGATGTAATAACTCTTTTAGATAGATTAATTAAACTAAAATACAGGGATTTGAAGGAAACTTTTATAATAAGGGGGTAAAAGAATGATAACGACAGTAACATTAAACCCTGCGATAGATAGGGAGTATTTTGTTACAGAACATGTACCTAAAAAACATAAGTATCTATATGGTGAACAGGATATAAAGGTATATCCAGGTGGTAAGGGTTTACTTACTGCTATAAATTTGAAGTGTCTTGGTTATTCAGATGTTCAAAATGTAGGTTTTGTAGGGGGAAAGCAGGGATTGTTTTTTGAAAGGATGGTACAGGAATATAAGATAACAACTAATTATATATATACAGAAAGTGAGATAAGGAATAATGTTTTTGTTATTGCAAAAGACCCGGTCACATATACCCATTTCAATGACTATACTTACAAAGTAATAAAAAAGGATGTAGAAGACTTACTTAAGAGGTTTAAAAGGGCTATACATGATAGTGATATGATTGTAATAGCTGGTTCTATACCCGAGGGTGTAAATTTTGATATCTATAAACGTATGATCAGAATCTGTAATGAGCAGAAGAAGGATGTATTTCTTCAGGCCAGTGGAGAGGCTCTAAATTTGGCACTGGAAGAGGGACCAAAAGTAGTTAGTCCTTATTTTAAACATACCAGAAAGATTTTTGATGAAGAGGTAGTTGAGTTTGAGGATTATGTAGAGATGAGCAGAAAATTGCTTGAAGAAGGTGCACAGAATGTAATTATGCCCTACCATTGTGATAGACTTTTATTTACCGGTGATAAAGTGTATTCGATATCACCGAAGGATTTCTGCCTGACAAACTGGCTGGGTGCAGGTGATGCATATAATGCAGGCTTTTGCGACTATATATTTAGAGAAGGTTTTGATTTTGTAGAAGCCAACAGATACGGAGCAGCGGCGGCGCTGATCGTAGCTGAGCATAAGAGTATTTTTATCGAAAATAGAGATATGATTGAAAAGAATCTTGACCGTATAGAAGTTAAGGAACTGGAGGTGTAATCAGTGGCCGTTGTAAAAGATTATATGATGAGGACATTGATTTCTGTCTGTGAAGAAGACCATATAGATGAGGCGATACGAATTATGTATCAGGCTGAAATGTCAGTTTTGCCGGTGGTTAATGAAGAGAATAAGTTCCTGGGTACTATCTATAGTGAAAATATATTGAAAAACATTATACCGGAAAAATATGGTTATCTGGATAGTAACAGGTTGTTATATGAGATTAATCAGGCCGCTGAGAATCTTACTGAAATAAGGGGAAGGGAAGTTAAAGAATATATGTCTACACGAACGTCGGCTATAAGAGAAAATGATAAGATGTATAAGATCGCTGATGTTATGCTGGACAATAAGGAGTCAATACTTTTTGTTGTTAATGAACAGGGTAATTTAAGGGGATATATATCCCGGGCAGACCTTCTCTATTATCTATTGAAAGTATGTAATAAACAGGACGAATAATTATGTATAATTTCTATATGTGTTATCTATTCCATTATTGGTTATAAAATATTAATACTATTTATTGGGATTATTAAAGTAAAGTGATAATAAGAGTATAATTTAACAAGATATCGAGGTGTAATAAATTGGATACTGAATTGATTGAAAGGTTGCAAACTATAGAGGAATGGCTGATATATAATCAGGCTGGTAATAAAGTAATATATATTATAGCATTCTTTACAGTCATGGCATTGGGAGTAGTTTTTTTAACGAAAAAGATGAAGGTGCCAATAGTTGTAGGCTATGTTTTTCTTGGTATATTACTTAGTTCTGATCTGATAGGTCGACTTCCTTTTCTATCTCAAGAGGCAAAGGAGTGGTATGGTTTTACTGTTGCCAATTTCAGTTATATTTCTCATCTGGCATTGGGTTTTATTGCATTCACAATTGGTAGTGAGCTATCAATACGACTTATTAAGAAACTAGGCAAAAGTATCACTTATATTACTGTCCTACAGGCATTGGGGGCTTTTTCCATTGTAACAATTGGTGTATTGCTTTTAGGTTATCCGGTTTATATAGCTCTGCTGCTGGGGGCTATTGCTACAGCTACAGCACCGGCCGCTACAGTGATGGTTCTACGAGAATACCGGGCTGAAGGTATTATAACTTCAATGATCCTGGCAGTAGTAGCAATTGATGATGCCCTTGCTCTGATTATATTTAGTTTAATTGGACCAATTGCCTTGATTCAGTTTTCTGGTGAAGGAACTTTAAACCTAAGCAACATAGTAATGTTTCCACTTTTGGAAATAATTCTTTCCATTGCTGTTGGACTCCTTCTGGGATATATTTCACAGAAGGTTGTTGTAGAGATAGATGATAAAACGAAGAAGGTTCTAACTCTGCTGACCACAATTTTAGGAGGAACTGCATTATCTATTCTTTTTCATTTATCTCCTTTGATTACCAATATGGCCATTGGCTTTGCTTACAGGAACTTCACCCGTAAAAATCCTGGAGTTGCAGAACCCATGGAGACTATTACTATACCCTTATATGCTCTGTTCTTTATCATAGCTGGAACAGAAATACAGTTTGATGGTATTGCTTCTGTAACCTTTTTAGTACTGGCAGCAGTATATTTTATTGCTCGTATTATCGGGAAAGTAGGAGGTTCATGGTTAGGTGCTGTGATAGCGAAAGCCCCTGAAAAAGTAAGGAAATATGTAGGCCTGGGATTACTACCACAGAGTGGGGTAGCTATAGCACTGGCCTATACCGTACAACAGGATTTTATAAATGCACCATCTGTAGGGACATTAATCTTTAATATACTTTTAATTACAGCTGCCATGACGGAAGTGGTAGGACCACTGGCTACTAAATATGCTATTACAAAGGCTGGTGAGAACCAGGTTGCAAAAGAAAAAGTTTATTAATAATGAGTTTCTTAATCTATGGAACATTCTGTCCGGTCTGAATGAACTGCATAATTATGAGATGATAGGTCAACTTGATATTTATATTTGTTAATAAATCAAAAAATATGATAATTAAAATTTATATATCAAAAAACTCTGAGAATCAACTCCCAGAGTTTTTTGTCTGTTATATTTATTTTATTCTCAAAAATATTTATTAGTGATGGAACAACCGTATTCCAGTACAGGCCATTGTCATATCATAGTCATTACATGCTTCAATGACAACATCGTCTCTAATAGAGCCTCCAGGCTGAACCACATATTTTACTCCACTTTTATAGGCTCTGTCAATATTATCTCTGAAAGGGAAGAAGGCATCAGAACATAGTGAAACCCCTTTTAAACCTGAAAGCCAGTCCTCTTTTTCTTTTTTGCTGAGTCTGGTAGGTACTTCCTCAAAGGATTTCTTCCAGGCTTCCAGTTCCCTGTCGGTAACATCATCTCTAATAAATAGGTCAATGGCATTGTCTTTTCCTGGTCGACCAAGGCCTTCTTTGAACTTCATATTGAGTACAGAGGGATGCTGCCTTAAGTACCAGATATCAGTCTTATCCCCCGCAAGACGTGTACAGTGTACTCGGGACTGCTGCCCCGCTCCACAACCTATCACCTGCCCATCCAGAACATAGCAGACTGAATTGGACTGGGTATATTTCAGTGAAGTAATTCCTAATAATAGATCACGTTTTGCCTGTTCTGTTAGCTCTTTGTTTTTTGTTACTATATTATTCAGGTCATCAAATGAGGCTATTCTGTCATTACGTGACTGCTCAAATCTTACTCCAAATATACTCCGCAGTTCTGTTTCGCCTGGCTGATAATCTTCCTTGATTTCTACGATGTTGTAATTTCTTTTTCTCTTTGTTTTCAGTATTTCAAGTGCTTCAGGTGTATAGCCAGGAGCGATAACTCCATCAGAAACTTCTCTTTTCAGTACCTCTGCTGTTGCTCTGTCAACAGTATCACTCAGTGCTGCCCAGTCTCCGAAAGAAGACATACGATCAGCTCCACGGGCTCTGACATAGGCGCTTGCCAGTGGGGAGAGTTTCAGGTCATCCACGAAATAGGTTTTCTTCAGTTTTTCAGAGAGGGGTATTGCAACCGCTGCTCCTGCCGGACTTACATGTTTGAAAGAAGCCGCTGCCGGCATTTTAAGTATTGTCTTTAATTCACTGACCAGCTGCCATGAGTTTAGGGCATCCAGAAAATTAATATATCCAGGATTGCCATTGAGTATTTTAATTGGCAACTGACTTTCATCAGGTGAGAAGATTTTTGCGTTTTTTTGATGGGGGTTCATCCCATACTTCAGTTGATACTCTTGCATTTTAAGCACCATCCTTATTTTAGTTTTTGTAAAAAAACGTATAGGTTTATGCCAGGAAAGTTAAAATCAGTTAACATATTATCAGCTTTTTCGGTAAAACCTGATTAAAGCCGAAAAAACAAAAAGACCGCCTGAGCAAAAAAAATTTGCCCAGGCGGTCGGCTTTTAAATAAATCATACTCCCTGTAGTTATGTCTACTTCCGCCAGTCGTATGATTTTTGTACGTCCATTTGCTTTTCTTTTAATCAAATATTTATTAGCTACCTATATTATAGGATTCATCTTGACCACTGTCAAGTCCATTTAACCTGCCTGGGTATAAAAATACCGGAATCAGTCAAAAATAGGTATAGAGAGATGGAGGTGTTTTTTTGTTTGGACATTCCTTGTTATACCTTTCTCTGGCAGCTATTGCAGGATTAACTATGGCTCTGCAGGGGTCGATTAATTCAGTACTTGGTAAAAAAATAGGAATTTTTGAAGCATCTTTTATAGTTCATCTAACAGCGGCAATTATCTTGCTTATTATTTTATTTTCAAATATCAGTAAAGGAAATATTCAGTCATGGAGGGAGGCTCCCTGGTATCTCTATCTGGGCGGGTTACTTGGGGTTATTATTAGTTATACTGTGATAGTAAGTATTCCTGAATTGGGTGTTGCAGTAGCAACTACAGCTATAGTTGCTGTTCAGGCATCTATGGCATGTTTGCTGGATCATCTTGGTGCTTTCGGATTGGAGAAGATACCTTTTAGCTGGACTAAATTAATCGGGATTATCTTACTGGCTGTCGGCGTTCGGCTTATGTTGGTTAAATAGAATAATTATAGGTTTTTTATGGAACAGAGTTTATAAGATATTGAATAAGTGTAAGGGAGGAAAACTATATTTATTTCCGTTCATAATACACACCACCACATATATTATCAGGAGGGAAAGATTATGGTTATAACAGATATAAAGAATCAATTTAGTGGTTTTCTTGAACGACTCAGGACAACCTGGCAGCCTATTCTGGAAGAGAGCGGTTTAATACCGGAACATGAACCAGATCTTAGAGAAAAATTGAGTAAGGCTAAACGAGAGTGGCGGGAGGCTCAGAGTTATTTCGATAATGTTACAGAACCTGAGCTTATTGATCATGCTGCCTTTCTGATAGGGGCTGCAGAGAGAAAGTATATGTATCTACTCAGAAAATATAAAGAGATCAATAAAATAGGATAAAAGAAACTATAGTATTATTAACATTAATTAAAAAATTATGGTATAATTAATATACACGAAAATATTGTGAATTCTTTAATTAGCCTTAGTGGACAGGGTGTATAAATATGAGGAATATTAAGTATTTTATAATACCTGAAAATATAGAAGATGGTAACAGGATTATAGAAAAATTTTATAATCAACTTTGCCTTATTTCCCTTTTACTGGATACTCATCATTTTATTCCTCCAGTAGTATTTAAAAAGATGGCTCTTAAGGATTTGATAGGTAAGCAGACATTTCCTTTAAAAGTTTCTGAAGAGGAAGTAACTTTATTAAGTATGTATCTGGAAGAGGAAGTTAAGGATATTGCCTGGCAGGAATCCAGAAGGGTATTTCCGATTCCTTATTTTAAGAAGGATGATACAATCAAGGAATACATGGATATAGCAGGGAACCTGTATAAGGATTCTAACTGGGTGAAACAGGTGGTGGATTTTTTTGTTTTCCTCTCTGAAAATAACTATTTGATTTCTGAAGATATTTCACCGGAGGATTTTCTGTATAGATCAGAAGGCACCATCAAGTATTTTATCGGGTTTAACAAACTTAAATATTCAAAAAAATCTGACGGGCAGTTTGTGGAGAGCGGGAATCTAAAGGCGCTGGCACTGCTTTTGAATAGATTTTATATTCAAGATACTGAACGTTTTGATGCCCGTTTATATCAACAAAGTTGGTTTGAAAAAATAGAAGGTAGATTAATTGAACCACTACTTTATGACAAATACTCTGCAGTCTGTTACAGTAATTTTACTGAATTTAAAGAGGATTTGGCAGGTAATATTATGGTATCTTTACCAAAACGAAATATAGGTGTTTTCCTGGATGTAGCTAATCTATTAACACCTATGTATATCAGGTATTCCATCATGAAAATAGATTTTAACAAATTGTTTAACTCAATATATGGAAGTAAGGATACACGAAATATTATTAAAAAGGTAGCAGTTATTTTTTTGCCAGTTTATCAGGGGGACATCTTTAGAGCGAATAAGTATAATTTGCTTTTTGATATTAAGGATTATCTTGAATCCTATGGATTTGAGGTTCTGACAGTAGAGAATCAGACTGCTGCGGCTAAGATTGATATTGATGGGCGGTTAATAGATACAGATGATCTTAAATTAATAAACGTAATGCAGTATTCTATGAAGACGCTGGATAGTGTTTTGTTATTAACAGGGGACAGGCATTTTGCTGATATAGCACGTATATATCTAGACTCCGGGAAAGAGATCAGGGTTATTTCTGTCAGTGAAGAAAACACCAGTAAGATTATGGTAGAGGAGTTTGATCATAATTATATTTATGAATACCCAGATTGTATTTATTTTGTGTAGTTTAGCTAAATACAGGCGCCGAGGCTGTGGTAGCAAAATTATTTGAATGGTTTTAACAAATGCTCTGGTAAAGAATCAGATATTGTAATAATGGGGAGAGTGAAGATGGATATTATAAGAATAATTGCTGAGGGTATCAGGAGTGATCAACTTAGCATGGCTGTTTTCTATATACTTGGGCTTATGTTTCTGATTGATATTTTCCTATACGTAAGGATATGGTTTAATATTATTTCATTAAACAGGAAATTAAAAAATGGATTTATCTATAAACCACCCTTAAGAAGGCTGGTCGAGGGGTTTGAGGAACTTATAAATATTTCTTTAAGTGATGTCAATACAAGGGCCTATATAGAAGATTTTTTTTCGCTCTACAAGGTGTCCCTGATACCGCTTCCTCTGTTTGATGTATTTAAAATACCTTTAATCAGTGCAATTAAGTTTATTAAAGATACTGTATCATTGTTTATACTGGTTGGTGTACTGGGAACTTTTGTTGGCATTTATACCTCTCTGGTAAATGTACTTAATGGTTCAGAGGGATTACTGGCCGGTCTGGATAGTATATCTCCGGTATTATCCGGTATGGGCACTGCTTTTGCAACCAGTATAATAGGGATGTCACTTGCCCTTACTACGACATTTATATTGAAATTATTTAATGCAGAACAATTTCTTGCTGGGCTAATGGCCCGCACAGAGAATTACCTCGATAATGAAATTAAAATTGCCAAGAAGTCATTTCTGAATAAAGAGATTAAAAATATTGAGCGGTGTCTCAAAGAGGGTTTCAATCAGCTTATTGAATACAATATAAAAATACATAATGACCTTAAGGGATTTGAGCAGTTTTCTCATCAGTTTGAGGAAGCAGCTGGATATATGGAGAACTTTAATACAAATCTATCTGGAAGTATGGAGGATTTGAAGGATTTCTATCAGACTAATAGGGATTTTACCAGAGACTTTACAGAAGATGTACACATACTGGCAGTTAAGCTGGAGAATTTATTTAGTAGTATTGATGCTCTAAACCGGCACCAGAATCAGATAGCTGACCTGATCGAGAATAATTATGATATTCAGGAAGAAAGTATAGATGCACTTAAGAATATAAGTAAACAATCCTCAAAATCACAGAAAGAACTCAAGGAAAACTACCAGTTGTTCCGGGAACAGTTGAAAAACGAAAGGGAAAGAATCAATGGTCTACATGAAAATCTTCAGATTACGGGTAAGCAGCAGAAAGACCTGGTAGAGAATTATCAGTATATTGTAGAGGGTATTGATACACTGCGTAAAGAAGTTGCAGTTACATTTGAAAATAATGTAAAACAATTAAGCAGCAGCCTGGCTGAACTTAAGAATAGCTATAACAGTGAAATGAATCGTAATGTAAAGACTTTTTCAGAGCATGTTGGTCTTTCCAACAAAATTATTACAGAAGGACTGGACTCACTGGCAGAAAAGTTTGATGAAAATGAGTCGACAATGGCAAAATACCTGGGTGGACTGGCCTTTAATGCCAGTGACCTGGAAGGAGCAATCAAGGATCTATCTAAAGCTGTCAGGGATATAGAAAACAATATCGACCAGCATAATAGATCCGTAAAAAAACTCAACGAAATGATAGAAAAAGAAATCAGGGAGAGGGATAAAGATGCTGGGTCAGAATAGAAATTTGTTGAATTTACAGGATAGTGAAGAGAATTTCTGGCCAACGTTTACAGATCTATTGAGTGTTATAATATTTGTAATACTTTTAGTGCTGGTTTCATACATTTTTGTAGCACAGGTTACTACCCAACAGACTCAGGAAGCACGGCAATTGATGAAGGAAATGATTAATAACAGGATTGATGAGATTGTTGGTTTCCGGGAAACCATTGTCAGGGAATTAAGCAATAAATTCAGGAGTTCTGATCTTACCATTAATTTTGATGAAAATACAGGTGCTATTTCTTTCAGCGGAGAGGTTTTATTTGAGACTGGATCTGCTGTGATAAGACCTGAATTCAAAAACATGCTGGAAGACTTTATTCCTGAGTATGTGGGTGTAATTCTTGATGAGAGAAATAAAGATAATATATCCCAAATTATTATCGAAGGACATACCGATGATACTGGGAGTTATATGACCAATCTGGATTTATCCCAGAGAAGGGCTGCTAATGTAGTGAAGTTTATACTCAGTGAGGATTTTCCCGGTTTTGAACAAAAAGGTGAACTAAAATATTACCTGACAGCCAATGGGAAATCTGAGAGTAATCTAATATATAATGATGATGGTTCAATTAATAGAGAACGATCCCGGAGAGTGGAAATTAAGTTTAACTTAAAGGATCAGTATTTCATTGATAAAATGAAGGAGATTGTTAATAATACGTAAGTCCTCCCCGCATATTAAATAGCCTGATATCTGACCTATAGTTAAATAAAGGAGCATGCTTAAATATGTTCCTACAGTCCCTCGCCGCTTCCTGAACTGTAAGTTTGCTGTGTTTTACGCCTCTCAGACCGAGTAACTTACCTGTAGCTTTTTCAAATTTCTTTAGTCTTTCCCTCTACTATAATAACCTCAAGGCAGAAATCATGATTTTTCCAGTAATTCTTCTTCGATAGAGACCCCAAATCTACTTATTTTACTTTTTTTTATCTCTCCCTTGAAATAAGTTGCTGAGAATAATTAAATTACTAAAAAGATATCATATTTTTTGAGTAATGCTAAATAATAATTCTACATGGAGTGCATATCTCCTCCAGTTTATAATAGACATGTCTCCTTTTTTCTTGACTTTAGACTAATAGTCTGTTAAAATGATAAAAATTATTATTATAAATGGGAAAATTGACCTGCAAATATGTATACTGTCGTGTTGTATAAAGTTAATGGATATATAGTGTTTTTGCAGGTTTTAAAATATCTATTAATTACAAATTAAGGGAGGGCATTTATGGATAAATTAGTAAAGGAAGGTTTAACGTTTGATGATGTACTTTTAATACCTGCCAGATCAGAGGTCTTACCAAAAGACATAGATACCAGAACACATTTGACAAAGAGGTTGTCATTGAATATACCTGTTATAAGTGCAGGGATGGATACGGTTACGGAAGCCAGAATGGCCATAGCTATGGCCAGGCAGGGTGGTATCGGCATTATACATAAAAATATGAGTATAAGCCGGCAGGCTGAAGAAGTAGACAGGGTTAAAAGATCTGAAAGTGGTGTCATAGTAGACCCATTTTATTTGTCTCCAGAAAAACAGATAAGTGAAGCAGAAGCCCTGATGTCTAAATATCGTATATCAGGTGTACCTATTGTGGGCAAAGATCGGAGATTGGTTGGAATTATAACCAATAGGGATTTGAGGTTTGTAAAAAACTATGATCGAAAAATTTCTGAAGTGATGACTTCTGAAGGTCTGGTAACGGCCCCTGTTGGAACCACTGTGGATCAGGCTAAAGAGGTATTGCAGGAACATAAAATTGAAAAGTTACCACTGGTAGATGAAAATAATGTATTAAAAGGGCTTATAACCATTAAAGATATTGAGAAGGCGGAGCAGTTTCCCGAGTCTGCTAAAGATCATCAGGGTAGATTGATAGTTGGCGCAGCAGTTGGTGTTACTGAAAATACTATGGATAGAATTGCAGCTCTGGTTGATTCTGAGGTTGACATTGTAGTAATCGACACCGCCCACGGTCATTCAGAGGGTGTCCTTAAAACAGTAGAAAAAATAAAAGATAAATATCCGGAACTGCAGTTAATTGCTGGTAATGTAGCAACTGCTGAAGCTACAGAAGATCTCATAAATGCAGGCGCAGATGTAGTGAAAGTTGGCATCGGACCTGGCTCAATCTGTACGACACGTGTAGTTGCAGGTGTTGGTGTTCCGCAGATAACAGCAATATATGACTGTGCCCGGAAGGCACGCGAATATGATATTCCGGTTATTGCAGACGGCGGTATAAAGTATTCCGGCGATATCGTTAAGGCCCTGGCAGCTGGAGCTTCGACAGTTATGCTGGGAAGTATTCTGGCCGGTACTGAAGAAAGCCCCGGAGAGCTTGAAATATATAAGGGGCGCAGTTATAAGGTATATCGAGGTATGGGGTCTATGGGTGCCATGCAGGAGGGCAGCAAGGACCGCTATTTCCAGGAACAGGAAAACGAAGTCAAGAAACTTGTCCCTGAAGGTATTGAAGGACGTGTTCCCTATAAAGGAAGTCTGGGAGATACAGTCTATCAATTGATCGGTGGCGTCAGAGCCGGCATGGGATATTGTGGTACAAAAACTGTAAAGGATCTACAGGAAAATGGACGTTTTATCAAGATAACATCAGCTGGACTAAGAGAAAGCCATCCACACGATGTAAATATTACTAAAGAGGCTCCTAATTATTCTATAGATTGAAAAAGTATTAGACTAACTCAGTTTCTACTATAGAGCCTGGAATTAGTTTAATTATAACTGTTTTGAATAGTAGAGAATTCTTCTGAAAAGAATTCTCTATTTTTTTGAATACAACGCAAGAATTTTATCTAGATACTATGCAGGAATTTTGTTTTATTTGTATAAATTAATATAAGGAATTAATACTATATAAAGGAGACCTATCTGAGGTATTTTCAATTAATATTTTTGTTTTTTTATAATTCTATAGAAAATATTTGTACACAATATATTGGTGTCTTTATCAATTCAAAATTATCTCATTAAAAGGGGATATACAATTACAGGGGGTTTAAAAATGGGAGATGAAGTAAAGAAAGTGAAGTTACTTATAATCGGGGGAGGGCCTGCAGGTTTAACTGCAGCAATATATGGTTCAAGGGCTGGACTTGATCCTTTAATTTTGATGGGTCCAGAACCAGGAGGGCAGATAACCACGTCTCCAGAGATAGAAAACTTCCCTGGATTTCCAGATGGAATAAATGGTTTTGAATTAATGCAGAGAATGATTAAACAGGTAGAAAATCTGGGCGGTCGTATGATTTATGAGGCTGTACATACAGTAAATTTTAGTGATAAGCCAAATATTATAGAGACTGATAATCATAAATATCAAGCAGATGCAGTTATCATTACTACAGGGGCTTCGCCGCGCAAATTGGGTCTTGAAAACGAGAAAAGATTAGTTGGCAGTGGTGTATCATATTGTGCTACCTGTGACGGTGCTTTCTTTAAAGAGAAGGAAGTTGCTGTTATAGGTGGAGGGGATACTGCTCTGGAAGAAGCTAATTACCTGACAAATTTTTGTTCAAAGGTTTATGTTGTACACCGCCGTGATGAGTTCAGGGGTACACAGATACTGGCTGACAGGGTTCTTAGTAATGACAAAGTTGAAGTCTTATGGAATTCTGAACTTGATAAAATACTGGGAGAGAACAAGGTGGAAGGACTATTAGTTAGAAATAACATGACTGAAGTAAAGACTGAGCTGATAGAAGTCAGAGGTGTTTTTATAGCTATTGGATATATCCCCAATACTGATTTGTTTACAGACTATATCGAGTTTGATGACTGGGGCTATATTGTGACAGATGAGAAATATATGACCAGTAAAGCAGGTGTTTTTGCAGCCGGTGATGTTCAGGATCCTTTTTATAGACAGGTAATCACTTCAGCAGGTGCCGGGGCGGCTGCAGCAATTGAAGCAAGTAAATACCTGGATAGTGTAAAGTAAATACCCGAATAGTATAAAATAAATACCAAAATATTATAAAGTACATATCTGGATAGTAAAGTAGTTTTATCTGTTCTGTTCATTAAAAAGGTCTTCTTTTACTTCCTGGACAGTTTTAAGTGAAACACCCAATCTTTCTGATATTTCTAGATCATTCATGCCGGTGGACCAGGCGATGAGAAAATCGTGCTGGTCTACTTTTTCTTTACTTTGTTTGTTGATTTTGTTCATGGTAGTTATACCTCCCTTATCTTGATTGTTTGGTTTATTTAAAATAATTTTAAAGAAAACTTCATTTAAATCTTGTCTTTAATTAGCGTCTGAGGCCTATGTGTAATATTCTGTATCCTATTTTTTGATATTATTTACTAGAAAATATTTGATTAAAGAGAATAAAGCTGAAATAATAAAATTAAAATAATAAGACTGAAATAGGTATCTCCAAAACAGATGATAAATACTGGTAGCTGGCTGTTCTTTTTGTTTAGTATGTACTGGTCAGAAGTAAATTATACTATAATAATGAAATTGAAGAGGGCTTAGTTTTTTAAATTCTTTTTAATACTTTTATCTAAAAATATTAAATCTTTAGATCGGGTCCAAAGTTAGTACATTTCCAGTATTTGCAGGGATTTTCCCTTTTATAGAGAATATAATTAATATAGAGGAAAAAATAGAATAGGGGTTATAAATTATGACTACCGGGAAATTAATTGTAATAGAATCAGGCACAGATGGCAGTGGTAAGACAACGCAGTTTGAGTTGCTTTATGATAGATTGAAGGCAAATGACCATGATGTACATAAGATAGAGTTTCCTGATTATAAAAGTGATTCTTCGGCACTTGTCAGAATGTATTTACGAGGAGATTTCGGGAAAAAGCCCAAAGATGTGAATCTTTATGCAGCATCTACTTTTTATGCTGTGGATAGATTTGCTTCATTTCAACAGAAGTGGAAGAGTATTTACAAGAGGGGATCTATAATTCTGGCAGATAGATATACTACTTCAAACATGATACATCAGGCTTCAAAAATAGACGATAAAAGAGAAAGAGAGGCCTATCTAGAATGGCTGAGAGATCTGGAGTTCAACAAATTTGATCTTCCTGAGCCGGACCTGGTTGTTTTTCTCGATATGCCGCCAGAACATAGTATTAGATTTATAAATAAAAGGAATTATCAGGATATACATGAAAAAGACATTGAATACTTACACAGTACTTATGACAATGCATTGTCTATTGCAGAAAAATATCAGTGGTCTATAGTAAACTGTGTTGAGAATGAGAGAGTAAAATCCAGAGAAAAAATACATCAGGAGGTCTATAATCAGACCAATAAAATTTTAAAGGGGGATTTTTAATTCATGGATAGAGAAGGGAGTATGAATCAGATGAAAATGGTAATTGCTGTTGTTCATGACCATGATGCCCATAACTTACTGGAAGCGTTAAATAAAGAGGGATATAAGGCCACCAAGATGGCCAGTACCGGCGGTTTTTTACGTGAGGGCAATACAACCTTCATGATCGGTACTGATCAGGAACATGTAGATGAGTTACTGGAGATTATCAAAAAAAACTGTGAGTCGAGGAAGAAGACCATTGCACCAATGTCGCCAGTGGCTAACACACTGGAAAGCTATTACTCATTTCCTATGGAAGTGCAGATCGGTGGTGCAACAATATTTATCATTGATGTCGAGCAGTTTATGAAGATTTAAATCGTACTTTAGAATTGAGGTTTAGATATGAGTTTTGATAAAATACCTGGACAGGAGGCTGCTATTCGCATTCTAAAAGATGAGCTGGATAGCGGCCGGATACATCATGCTTATCTATTTACTGGAAAAGAGGGTGTGGGGAAAGAAAGAACAGCTCTTGAATTTACAAAGGCTGTACTTTGTGAAGAAGAAGGGGTGGAAGCATGTGATAAATGCTTGGCCTGCCGGAAAATCGAACATTCCAATCACCCTGATGTCCGGATTATAGATATAGATGAAGATGCTAATAATATAAAAATAGATCAGGTCAGGGAATTACAGAAAGATATGTCCTATAAGCCATATGATAGTTCGAGGAAAGTATATATAATTACAGAGGCTGACCGGATGACCCCGGAGGCGGCAAATAGTCTGCTCAAGACACTTGAGGAACCTCCCGAATATGGAATCCTGATTTTGCTTGCCAGAGAGCTCGATAAGTTGTTGCCAACTGTTATCTCTCGCTGTCAGCGAATTCAGTTTCACACCATTAAAGATAATATTATTGAAGAAGAGTTACAGAATTCTGGCTATAGTGAAGAAAAATCAAGGCTGATAGCGCGTCTGGCAGAAGGCAGTCTGGGTCGTGCTAATAGTCTACTAGAAGATGAAGACTTTTTTGAAAATAGAAAAAGTATAATTGAAACCCTATATAATCTTCCTGAGTTGAATGCTGTTGAAATATTTAAACAGGTTGATTTTATGATGTCTATTTTAAAAAATAAGGAAGGTTTCCCATTATTTTATTTGATATTGAGCTGGTATAGAGATATAATATTATATAATCAGGGGTATGATAGAGAAATAGTAAATTTTGATTATCAGGAATGGATAAGTTTACAGGATAAATACTATTCCCTTGAAGGTTTGGTATCAATAGTAGAATTAGTAACTACTACAAAAAATTATGTAGAAAGAAACGTAAAGAATGATTTAGCTTTACAGGTATTATTATTTAAGATAAGAGCTAAGAGGGTGAAATAGATAATGTATACAGTTATTGGTGTTAGTTTTAAAAGGGCGGGAAAGGTTTATTACTTTGAGCCTGGGAATATCCATCTTAAGATGGGGAATCATGTTATAGTTGAAACTGCAAGAGGTATTGAGTTTGGTGAAGTGGTCATGAATCCAAAGGAAGTAACCGAAGATGAAATTGTTGCACCTTTGAAAAAAGTTATTCGCAAGGCCACTAAGGAAGATTATGAGAAAAATGATGAGAATAAAAGACTTGAAAAAAAGGCATATGATATATGTTTACAGAAAATCAAGAAACATGCACTACCGATGAAATTAATTGACGTGGAATATACTTTTGACCACAATAAGATAATTTTTTATTTTACTGCAGAAGGCCGAGTGGATTTCAGGGAGTTGGTTAAGGATCTAGCCCGGGTATTTAAGACCCGGATTGAATTAAGACAGATAGGAGTAAGGGATGAGGCAAAGATGATTGGTGGTTTAGGTATTTGCGGCCGCCCATTGTGCTGTTCACAATTTTTAAGGGATTTTGATCCCATCTCCATCAAGATGGCCAAGAAGCAGGAATTATCTCTGAACCCGTCAAAGATATCGGGTGTATGCGGTCGTTTAATGTGCTGTCTGAAATATGAATCAACTACTTATAAAAGATTAAAAGAAGAGATGCCCGATGTCGGTGATATGGTTTCATCTGATACCTGTGAGGGCGAGATAGTTGACAGGAATTTAGTAAAGAAAATGGTTAAAGTAGATTTAGGAAATGGTGAACAGGTGGAACTGGAACTGAAAGAATTAAACGGTTATGAGCCGGAAGAATAGGGGCTGAAACCAGTGGACGAAGAAGTATTAAGTGCTTTGGCCTATTTTCAGGAACAACTTGAGGAAATGTCAAGTAGATTTCAAAAACTCAAGGATACGACATATCAATTATATAAAGAAAACAAGGAATTAAGGAATGAGAACGAAGAGTTAAAAGAGATTATTTTTGAACAGAAGAAAGATAAAAAAGGGGAAGCATATTCCAATCTACTGTACTTATATAATGAGGGATATCATATCTGTCATCCTAGCTTTGCAGAGAGGCGGAAGGGTGACTGTCTTTTTTGTCAAAAACTTATTGACAATCAGTTTGAGGAGTAAGAAAATGGAGGAAATTACAATATTAATTCCGGAAAAACTAAATATTATTCAGGACTCGAGGTATTTCAAATTTGGAAATGACTCCGTATTTCTAGCACATTTTACAGCCGTTAGATCCGGGAGTATGGTAGTAGATTTTGGAACTGGCAGTGGAGTTATTCCGCTGCTTTTGGCATTCAAACAGGATCCGCAAAGAATAATAGGTCTGGAAATTCAGGATAAACTTGTAGCTCTGGCCAGACGGAGTGTTGAGATGAATTCTCTAGAAGATAAGATAGAGATTATATCGACTGACTACAGAGAGGCGAGCCAGATTATTGACTACGGCAGTGTCGACCTGGTTGTAACTAATCCGCCTTATATGCCTGTCAGTGATGGGAAGATAACCATGGGTAAGGAAAAAGCAATTGCCCGACATGAAATTTATGGTACACTGGATGATGTTATTCGTGAAGGTGCAGCAATACTCCGTTTTGGTGGGAAAATGACTATGGTTCATAAGACACAGCGGATGAGTGAAGTTATATATACTATGAAAAAATATAAGCTTGAACCCAAGCGAATACGTTTTATCCAGTCGAGACTAAAAACTCCACCAAAGACCTTTTTAATTGAATCTCAGAAAGGGGCTCGTCCGGGTATTGATATTGAACCAGTGCTGCTGGTCTATGAAGAAGATTCTCATGAGTACACTCGTGAAGTCAAGGAAATATACGGAGAGGAACTGGTATGACAGAGAAAAGAAGTGATTATGTTCAAGCGGGTAAGTTGTATATAGTAGGGACACCTATTGGCAATCTGGAGGATATCACATATAGAGCTCTGAAAGTACTTAAAGGGGTGGATTTAATTGCTGCTGAAGATACCAGAAGGACTATAAAACTATTGAATTATTATGAAATAAAAAAACAACTGGAGAGCTATCATGAACACAATGAGAAAGAAAAAGCTGAAAGGTTAATAAGCTTATTGAAGTCAGGTAAATCTATAGCAGTTGTCAGTGATGCCGGTATGCCGGGGGTTTCGGACCCTGGTCTGGAGCTAGTTAAGCTTGCAATCGACGAAAATATTGAAATTATACCTGTTCCGGGACCTACTGCAGCTATAAATGCGTTAGTAGTTTCTGGTATGGATACAGCAAGCTTTGTATTTGAGGGTTTTCTGAACCGAAAAGGCCGGGAGAGGGAGGAACAACTGGAGAGGTTAAAAGGAGAAAAGCGGACCATTATCATTTATGAGTCCCCTTATCGGCTGAAAGAAACATTGAGAGATCTGGCAGATATAATGGGAAACAGAAAGATAGCTATTGTCAGGGAGATAAGCAAATTACATGAAGAAAAGATATATGGTAATACTGATAATATACTGGCAAAAATGGATGGACGGGAGATCAAGGGTGAGATTGTCCTGGTAATCGAAGGAAATCAGAAGATAAACATAGAAAAAGAAGGTTGGGAAGACATGGATCTCCTGGAACATGTAAAGCTATTTATCGATCAGGGGATGAGTAAGAAGAAGGCTATCAAAAGGGTTGCAGAAGTAAGGGATGTTCCCAAAAGAGATGTATATAAAGCTGCTATTGCAATAGATGTAGATAAGTAAGTAATATTCAGGTACAGTATTTTTTTCTTCTATCAGTTAATAGAAATAAGTAAGGGCTGTTGTTTTAAAAGTTATTATTATGCAATAGATTTCATTATTAATGAATTTATATAGATAATTAATCAAGGAAAGGGGTAAGGATTATGTCAAAAGATACTTTCTATGTTACAACACCTATTTATTATCCCAGTGATAGGTTACATATTGGCCATGCCTATACAACAGTTGCCGCAGATACCATTGTAAAGTATAAGGCTATGCAGGGCTTTGATACGATGTTTTTGACCGGTTCAGATGAACACGGGCAAAAAATACAGCGGAAGGCAGCAGAGGTAGGTAAAGAGCCCAAAGAATATGTAGATGAGATTGTAGCTACTTTTAAGTCACTCTGGGAGAGGCTGGGAGTTGAGTATGATTATTTTATTAGAACAACCGAAGACAGACATGAAAAAGTAGTACAGGAGATATTTAAGGAATTATATGATAAAGGGGATATTTACAAAGGGAAATATGAAGGGTGGTACTGTACCCCCTGTGAAACTTTCTGGACTGACAGGCAGCTGGATGATGAGGAAGATGGTAAAGTATGTCCAGATTGCGGTCGGGAAGTTGAATGGGTTGAAGAAGCTAGCTATTTCTTCAAGATGAGCAAATATGCTGATAGACTGCTGGAACATATCAAGAACAATCCTGAATTTATACAGCCAGAGACCAGGCGAAATGAAATGATCAGCTTTATAGAACAGGGACTGGATGATCTCAGTGTATCTAGAACTACCTTTGACTGGGGTGTTCCTGTTCCTTTTGATGACGACCATGTAATCTATGTTTGGATTGATGCTCTTAGCAACTATATTACTGCAATAGGTTATAAAACAGAGCCGGAAAACTATCAAAAGTACTGGCCTGCTGATTTACATCTTGTTGGAAAAGATATATTGAGATTCCACACCATTATCTGGCCGATTATACTGATGGCTCTGGAGCAACCACTACCAGATAAAGTGTTTGGACACGGATGGTTATTATCTAAAAGCGGCAAAATGTCCAAGTCAAAAGGTAATGTTGTTGACCCAAATGTACTTATTGATGACTTTGGAATTGATCCTATCAGATATTATCTCTTAAGGGAAGTAGCCTTTGGCACAGATGGAACCTATTCTACTGAAGCCTTAATTCAGAGAATTAATTCTGACCTGGCTAATGACCTGGGTAATCTATTGAATAGAACCATCAGTATGGTTGAGCAATACTTTGATGGTATCATCCCGGAACCCGGTCCTGAAGAGAATGTAGATGATGACCTGAAACGCTGTGCAGTGGAATCAGTCTCTAATGTTGAAGAAAATATAGAAAAACTGAAGTACACTGTTGCTCTTGAAGAACTATGGAACTTTGTCAGGAGAACAAATAAATATATTGATCAAACTACACCCTGGATTCTCGGTAGGGACGACAGCAAGAAAGATAGACTTAGTACGATACTATATAATCTTGTTGAAGCACTGAGAATTATTGCTGGAGCACTTAAACCATTTATGGTTGAAACCCCCTATCAAATGGGCCAGCAGTTGGGTATGAAACAGATGATTATAGATATGAAGTGGGAGGATTTAACGATCTGGGGAGGGGTTAAAGCCGGGATTAAAGTAAATAAGGCAGAACCTATATTTCCCAGAATAGATATGGAAGAGTACTTTGAAATGGTTGAAAAGAGAAAGAAAGAAGCAAAGAAAAAAGCAAAGAAAAAAGCAAAGAAAAACAAAGAGAAAGCTGTTGAAAAAAAAGCAGA
>JBKGXW010000026.1:0-26913 GCA_046546395.1 Halanaerobiales bacterium | reverse complement strand
AAAGTACTAAAAAAAACTTGAAATGAGGTGATAGCAAAAGAATTGTACTAAAAGAATTGTACTAAAAGAGTTGTAATGAAAAGATTTACTGAAAAAGATTTACTGTAAGACAAAAATATTATTAAAAAGGAGGAAATTATTTTGGATCATAAAAATATGGATCAGACAAATCAAAAATTACCTGCGTTTGGTGGTGTATTATTTGTATTATTATTTCTTGCTATTGGTATGGCTATTTCGGTTAAGTGGTTAAATATTCCTGTGCATGTTACACTTCTTTTAACTATTGTTGTTGCCACAATCGTTGCCATGAAATATGGTTTTAGCTGGAAAGAAATTCAGGATGCCATGTTATATGGGGCTAATCTGGCTATGCTTCCCATGTTGATTTTAATGATTATCGGTGTAGTAATTGGAACATGGGTTGCTTCAGGTACAATTCAAACGATTATTTATTATGGTCTATTAATTCTATCACCATCATATTTTCTGGTAGCTGCAGCAATTGCAGTATCTCTGGCTTCTATGTCAACAGGTAGTTCATATACTTCTGGTGGTACAGTCGGTGTAGCGATGATGGGGATTGGAGCCGGTCTGGGTGTTCCTGCTGCTATGACTGCTGGGGCTGTTATCAGTGGTGCTATACTGGGAGATAAAATGTCGCCACTTTCTGATTCAACGAACCTTGCCTCGGCTGTTGGTGAGGCTGATCTATTTGATCATATTAGAAGTATGATGTATACAACGATACCGGCTTTTATAATTGCATTAATTGCATATTGGCTGTTAGGTTTGTTTTACGTAGAAGGAACAGCTGATGCCTCTCAGGTAGAATTAATAACAAGTACTTTGAGGGATAACTTCGTGATCAATCCAATTATGTTAATCCCACCTGTACTGGTTATCATCATGGCTATTAAGAAGGTTGCATCTTTACCAACAATGATAGTAGCTTCTCTGGTAGCTGCTGCACTAGCTATGATATTCCAGGGTGCAAATCTTACTGATATTACTAATGTAATGAATTATGGTTATACAGGTAATACTGGAGTAGCAGTGGTTGATCAAATATTAACACGCGGTGGTTTGCAGAGTATGATGTGGACAGTATCACTTGGATTTATTGGTGTAGGGCTCGGAGGAATACTGGAAAAAACAAGAATGCTGGAGGTATTCCTGGCTAGATTCAAATCCCTTATAGCGAGTACCGGCGGATTAATTGCTACTACAGTTGGTTCTGCAATTGCTCTTAATCTTGCCACTGCAAGCCAATATATGGCTATTATAATTACAGGGAGAATGGTTATTCCTGAGTACAAGAATAAAAAACTTTTACCCAGGGTTTTATCGAGAACACTGGAAGATGCCGGAACTGTATTTTCTCCTCTGGTACCATGGGGACTCTGTGGTGTGTTCTTTACCGGTGCACTTGGTGTCCCTACAACACAGTATTTCCCTTTTGTGTTCCTGGCTATTTTTGTGCCCATCATAGCAGTGATTTATGGCTATACAGGATACGCTGTCTGGTTTGAAGGCGATATTGATGACCCGACTGCATATAGTTCACAGGAAAATATTAAATCTTAATATAAGAGGCTGAAAGAAGCTGAATGAAAACAAAAGGAAGAAAGATAATCTCTCTGTTTTTTAGGGAGATTATCTTTTCTAAGCATCTTTCTCACCGTGCACTATGGTGTGCAGAATAAATAATAAAGGTTCAAAATATGGAGAATTGATGTCTAAAGTTTTAACAGTTTTATGATGTAATTCTAAGAATAATCAGTAAGTATGAGTGACAAAACGCAAAGTACAGAAGGAGAGAAATAATGAAAGCAAATAGCTAAGGAGGTAGATAATGAAACAAATAGCTATTGTTGGTGCTGGTACTATGGGAAGTGGAATTGCTCAGGTATTTGCATCAGCAGGATATAGTGTTATCCTGAATGATCTGAAAATGGATTTTCTGGATAATGCTTTTCTTAAGATTGAAAAAAATCTGGATTATCTGATAAGAAAAGAAAAGATAACAGTTGAAGAAAAAGAAGAAATTTTAGGGCGACTGGAAAAGACCACGGATTTATCAAGTATAAGTGAGGCTGATCTGGTAATAGAAGCAGTAACTGAAAAGATGGATATAAAAAAAGAGATTTTCCAGAAACTTGATGATATATGTAAGCAGAACACAATACTGGCCAGTAACACATCAGCATTAAGTGTAAGCGAAATAGCTTTAAGTGTAGAGAGAACTGATAAAGTAATGGGAATCCATTTCTTTAATCCAGTCCCAGTGATGAGATTGGTGGAACTGATTAAAGCTGCTAATACATCTGAGCAGACATTTCAAAGCGTAAAAAAACTGGTCAAATCAACAGGTAAAGTAATAGTAGAAGTGGAAGAAAGCCCGGGGTTTATTGTGAATCGTCTGCTAATCCCTTTGATCAACGAAGCTATTTTCCTCCTGTATGAAGGTGTAGCCAGTAAAGAAGATATTGATAATGCCATAAAATATGGTGCAAATCACCCTATGGGGCCGCTTGCACTGGCTGATTTGATCGGTCTGGATGTCTGTTTATCAATTATGGAAACCCTCTATAAGGATTTTAGTGACCCTAAATATAGGACCTGTCCTTTATTGTTAAAGAAGGTCAGGGCAGGAGAACTGGGTAAGAAAACAGGAAAGGGATTCTATTCTTATTGATGAGGTGTAGAGCATGGGTCATATTGACGTAAAAAAAGAGGAGAATATTGCAATATTAACTATTAATCGACCTGAGACATTGAATTCTCTAGATAAAGATATCCTGATAGAGCTAGGAGACGATATTCAATTACTTGAAGAAGATAAAGATATACTCATCGTTATTATTACCGGTGCTGGAAAGGCATTTGTAGCAGGAGCTGATATAGCCAGTATGGTAGATATGGATAGAGAGGAAGCGGGGGAGTTTTCCAGTCTGGGTCATGGGGTTTTGAACAGCATTCAAAATAGTCGACTTATAATAATCGCAGCTATTAATGGTTATGCCCTTGGGGGAGGGAATGAACTTGCTTTAGCCTGTGATATCAGAATTGCTTCTGAAAAGGCTATATTTTCTCAACCAGAAGTAGGACTGGGCATTATTGCAGGATTTGGAGGAACCCAACGTCTCGCTAGATTAGTAGGTGAAGGGAAAGCCTCCGAATTATTGTTCTCTGGAAGAACAGTTGGAGCTGAAGAAGCAGATGAAATAGGTCTGGTTAATTCTATTGTGGCCAGTGATGAGTTGCTAGATAAAGCCAGGGAATTAGCCCACAAAATAGCTAATAATGGTCCTCTGGCTCTCAGGAAGACGAAAGAAGCTATCAATTATGGAATGAAAACAAATCTGGAGGATGGTCTCAGTCATGAAATAAAGTTATTTTCAGATTGTTTTTCAACTAATGAACAGAAAGAGGGAATGACTGCTTTTCTACAAAAAAAGAAGGCTGACTTCTCCGGAAAATAATTATCTTAAAATTACTATAATATGCATAAAAAGGAGGGCTCTAATGGGTAAAATGATAAATCCTGGCCAGGTAAAACAATTTCTTTCAGATGGTCAGACAATAATGGTTGGTGGTTTTATGGAATGCGGTGCTCCACTGAATTTAATAAAGCTAATACTGGAGAATGGCACAAGGGGACTGAGTTTGATCGCTAATGATACTGGCTTCACAGATGGTACATTTGGTAGTCTGATTGTTGAAAAAAGAGTAAGTAAAGTAATTGTATCACATATTGGCCTAAATAGAGAAACAGGTAGACAGATGAATCAGGGTGAGCTTGAAGTTGAACTGATTCCTCAGGGTACACTGGCAGAGAGAATACGATGTTACGGTGCTGGTTTGGGCGGTTTTTATACCCCTACAGGGGTAGGTACTATTGTTGAAGAAGGAAAGGAAATAAAGGATATAAATGGCAAAAAATATTTACTGGAGCTTCCGCTGGGTGCTGATGTAGCACTTATAAAAGCCTGGAAGGCAGATCATGCAGGAAATTTAATTTTCAGGGCTTCTGCCAGAAATTTCAACCAGGTTATGGCTACAGCTGCAGATACTGTAATAGTAGAAACAGAGACAGTTGTTCCGACTGGAAAACTTGATCCAGACCAGATAATGACTCCAGGAATATTTGTGGATCATATAGTACACTTCAATTAAGGGGCGGGTAATGACTGTAATTCAAATGATTAATTTTAGAGTAATTGATGAGAAAAATAGTTGATTGAATAAATATAAAAGGGGTGTGATTAGATGCGAGAAGTTGTAATTGTTAGTGCTGTCAGGACCCCGATAGGTTCATTTGGGGGGGCATTGAAGGATGTTCAAGTAACTGAATTGGGTAAAATTGTTATAAGTGAAGTTCTTCAGAGAGCTGGTCTTAATCCGGATATGGTTGATGAGGTTATTATGGGAAATGTGCTGCAGGCTGGGCAGGGGCAGAATCCTGCCAGGCAGGCCTCAGTAAGAGCAGCTTTACCCTATAATATACCATCTATGACAATCAATAAAGTATGTGGCTCGGGATTGAAGTCAGTAAATCTGGCTGCACAGGCTATAATGCTAGGAGATGCAAATATTATAGTGGCAGGTGGAATGGAGAATATGAGCAGGGCTGGTCATCTGGTAGACAATCTCCGCTGGGGTAAAAAAATGGGTAATGGTGAACTTATTGATTTAATGATAAAAGATGGTTTGTGGGATGCATTTGAAGATTATCATATGGGTGTAACTGCTGAGAATATAGCTGAAGATTGGGGAATAACTCGTGAGGAGCAGGATGAATTTGCTGCACTGAGTCAGCAGAAAGCAGAAAAAGCTATTAATGAGGGTAAGTTTAAAGAAGAAATAGTATCAGTCAAAGTACCACAGAGACGTAAAGATCCAATAATTTTTGATACTGATGAATACCCTCGTGCAGGAACTACCATCGAAAAAATGGCAAAATTGCGACCTGTATTTAAAAAAGATGGTACAGTTACCCCGGGAAATGCCTCAGGAATTAATGATGGTGCAGCGGCAGTATTATTAATGTCTTCAGAAAAAGCAGATGAGCTGGGTATTAAACCCCTGGTCAAAATCATCTCCTATGCATCAGCAGGTGTAGATCCAAAAGTCATGGGAACTGGTCCAATTCCTGCAAGCAGAAAGGCACTTAAGAAGGCAGACCTGAAGCTGGAAGATATAGAGCTGGTAGAGGCAAATGAAGCTTTTGCAGTTCAATCTATTGCTGTATTGAGGGAGTTAGGTTTAAATCCAGATATAGTAAATGTAAATGGTGGTGCTATAGCACTTGGTCATCCTATAGGTGCCAGTGGAACCAGAATACTGGTCACACTAATACATGAAATGATCAAAAGGAAGAATAGATATGGCCTGGCAACATTGTGTATAGGTGGGGGTCAGGGTTGTTCAACAATAGTTGAGAGAGGTGAATAGCTTGAATGCACGAGAAAAAATAGCGCGGCGTATAGCCCGGGAGTTTAAAGATGGTGAACTGGTAAATCTGGGCATCGGGATGCCTACAATGGTAGCAGATTATATAGCTGCTGATATTGAAATAATACTTCATTCAGAAAATGGCTTTGTTGGACTGGGTTCTAAACCTTCAGAAGGTCAGGAAGATAAGGATATAACTAATGCTGGGGGACAAGCAGTTACCATTAAAAGTGGAGGAGCATTTTTTGATAGTGTAACATCATTTATGATTATCCGCGGTGGACACCTGGATGCTACCGTACTTGGTACATTACAGGTTGATCAGCAGGGAAATCTAGCAAACTGGATGATTCCAGGCAAGATGGTACCTGGAATGGGTGGTGCAATGGATCTTACTGTTGGTGCACGAAAGGTGATAGTTGCCACTCAGCACCTGACAAAAAAAGGGCATCCAAAGATTCTTAAGGAATGTACACTGCCTTTAACAGCTATGGGGCAGGTCAATCTTATTGTAACTGAGCTGGCAGTTATAGAAGTTACAGAAGAAGGACTCCTCCTGAAGGAAATAGCAGAAGGGGTAACAGTGGATGAAGTGATAGAAAAGACTGAGGCGGATCTAAAGATCAGCGGAGATTTAATAGAGTTTTAACAATGAAATGAAGTGTAAGGATATAGCTTGACCTGGAGGTCTTGTTATAAGGCTGATACTGACTATAGTTATTTCGTGTACTTCAGAGAAAGATAGTCTTTTGTATTTATAAGATATTAGGATAAATTTTGATTAAGCCAATACAGGGTGAATATATATGAGTAAAAGGATGATTAGACATATACTTGATAAGGGTATCAACTGCCTTGCTATTATAGGAATGGCGAAAAATTCCGGCAAAACCGTTGCATTTAATACAATAGTCAGGGAAGGTACTACATATGGCCTTAAACTGGCCCTTGTATCTTATGGTCGTGATGGTGAGGATATAGATTCCTTGACACTCAAGAAAAAACCCCGGATAAAAGTGTCTACAGGGAATATATTCGTTACAGCGGAAAGGGTTTTTAGAGCCGCTAATGTTGAAGCAAAGCTTATTTCAACAACTGATTTCCATACACCTTTCGGTAAAATAAATATATACAGGGCCAGAGGAAAAGGTAATGTTGAATTGATAGGTGTAAACACTATTAATCAGCTGCAGAGAGTAAAAGAACAATTGCCTGCAGACATAGGCCTGGTAATAATAGATGGGGCGCTTGATCGGCGCAGTTCAGCCATTCCAGAACTTGCTGGTGGAATAGTTCTTTCGACAGGGGCAGTTATTGCAAATACTGAAGAAAAGATTGTGGAAAAAACCATCCATGAGATCAGGAGAGTGAGTATTCCCGGTGTTTATGAATCAGCAATTCGTGATATGCTTAAAAAACCTGATCAGCAGGGACGTAATGCGGTAATTACCAGTCAGGGCAAAGTATTTTCATTGAAGTCCAGTACTTCTTTTTCAGTGAATAAGCTGAGCGGTCAATTGTCTTCTATTAGTAATAAGATAAATGTTCTTTTCCTTAAGGGTGCTCTGGTGAATAGTTTTGCTGAGGAACTAATTAATAGATTAGGGCTCAATAATTGCAGAATTATTGTCAGGAATGGAACCAGGATCTTTCTCGATAAATCAGTATTTAATTTGCTAGAAAAATATAATGTCAGGCTCAGGGTATTAAATGAAATAAAGGTTATTGGAATCACAGTAAATCCTGTCAGTCCATATGGCCTTAAAGTAGATTCCAGTAAACTAATCAATAAATTGAGGAAGAGAATAGATAATATACCAATCTATGATCTAATGAGTGATGAATATCTTTCATTGCCGGCCAGGTAATGGCTTCTATCTATAAGAATCAGCGAAAAGTTATCTTTCGTCTCATGGCATTGGTGAAAGTTCAGCTGATTTGAATTAGATATAGATATAGAGATTTATATAACCTGGATTATTGACTGGAATGATACCTGAAACTGTTTTCTGGAAAGTGAAAGGAGGAATTTATGAGAAAAAAACTTAGAGTAAATGAGAAAATAGTTGCAAAATGTCGTGAATATGCCGGAGATATTGCTGATGGAATACAGAAGCATATAGACATAAATACTACCAAATCGGTAGAAAGAACTGTAGCCCGTCTCCTAGGGATAGATGGAGTAGAGGGGAGTACGGATGTTCCGCTGCCGAATATTGTGATTGATGATGTTCATAGAAATGGTATGCTGAACAGGGGTATCGCCTACTGGCTTGGTAATGCCATGCTGAATACAGGTAAAAACCCACAGCAGCTGGCCGAACTTGTAGCAGGGGGAGAGCTTTCTCTGACTAATTTAGAGGAATATGAATTATCAGATGTAAGGGAAGAACTGAAGGTATTGGTAAGTAATTCTGTAAATGAAATTAAGAAGAAACGAAAGGAAAGAGCGAAATTACAGAAAGAATTACCGCCGGGCCCAAAACCCTGGCTCTATGTCATTGTCGCTACCGGAAATATATATGAAGATGTAACTCAGGCCAGGGCGGCGGCCCGGCAAGGTGCTGATATCATAGCGGTAATCAGAAGTACGGCACAGAGCCTGCTGGATTATGTCCCATATGGTGCCACTACTGAGGGTTTTGGTGGAACATATGCAACTCAGGAGAATTTCAGGATAATGAGAGAGGGTCTTGATCAGGTTGGGAAAGAGATTGGTAGATATATACAATTGGTCAATTATGCTTCCGGTCTGGCAATGCCTGAAATCACAGCCATGGGTGCTTTGGAGAGGCTGGATATGATGCTGAATGATGCCATGTATGGAATTCTTTTCAGGGATATAAATATGAAGAGAACCTTTATTGATCAATCCTTTTCGCGGATGATTAACGCCTTTGCAGGTATAATCATTAATACCGGTGAAGATAACTACTTAACAACAGCAGATGCTGTTGCCGAGGCCCATACTGTTATAGCATCTCAATTTATCAATGAGGCACTGGCCTATCGTTCTGGTTTAAAGGCAGAACAGATGGGGTTAGGTCATGCCTTTGAAATAAACCCAGATATTGAAGACGGCTTTTTGATGGAGATTGCCCAGGCACAGCTGGTTAGACAGCTATTCCCCGACGCACCATTAAAGTATATGCCTCCAACCAAGTATATGACCGGTAATATATTCAAAGGACATCTACAGGATGGGATGTTTAATCTGGCTTCAATAATGACAGGCCAATCTATCCAATTGCTGGGTATGTTGACTGAGGCTATTCATACACCATTTCTAAGTGACAGAGCCCTAAGTATAGAAAATGCAAAATATATATTTAATAATGCCCGGAATCTGGAGAAGGAAATAAGTTTTGTTGAAGAAGGAAAAATTCAAAAAAGGGCTGATAAGGTCCTTGGTGAGACAGTTGAGATGCTAAAAACAATTTCAGACAAGGGTCTGATGAAGTCCATTGAAGAGAGAATGTTTGCTGATATATCAAGGCCTATAAATGAAGGCAAGGGCGCCGATGGTGTAATTGAAAAAGCGGATTCGTATTATAATCCTTTTATGGATATATTCAGGGAAGACCTTGGTGTTTAAAACGTAAAATGTTAAACGTTAAAACTAACTCCCAATTTGAGTTATAAGGAGGGAAAGGTATCTGATGGAAGAAATAAATTATCATTCAGTAAAACCATATGGTGATACTCTAAATGATGGTAAAGTACAGTTGAGTTTTGCCCTTCCACTGGAAGTAGGAGCAGAGGCACAGGAAGCCGCCCGCTTATTGGCAAACAAAATGGGGTTGGAGGAAGTAAGTGTTGTTGAAATGCAGGATATGGGTGAGGGTTTCAGTTTCTTTATACTATATGGTAAATTAGCCTATAGTATAAATTTTACAGAAATAAAGGTGGCCAGTGTCGAGACAGATGTTATGGATTATTATCAGGTTAATAATTATGTGAAAGAGAACATTGGAAGAAAGATAACTGTTGTCGGTGCCTGCACGGGATCTGATGCCCATACAGTGGGTCTTGATGCTATTATGAATATGAAGGGATATGCAGGAGAATATGGACTTGAGCGTTATCCGGAGTTTAAGGCCTATAACCTGGGAAGCCAGGTGCCAAATGAAGAGCTGATAGAAAAGGCTATTGAATTAGAGGCTGACACTATACTGGTATCACAGGTAGTAACCCAGAAAGATGTTCATATTAAAAATTTGACAGAACTGGTTGAATTACTGGAAGCTGAGGGATTGAGGGAAAGATTCCTTGTTATTGTTGGCGGGCCAAGGATAAGTCATCAACTGGCTCTGGAGCTTGGATTTGATGCAGGGTTTGGTACAGGGACACTGCCTCCAGATGTTGCATCATATATTGTCCAGACACTGGTAGAAAGGGATATGGTGAATAAAGTATAAACGACAAAAAATATTCCGGGGGTGTTTAAAATGGAAGAAGTCATGATAAGAGTGAGGATGAGTTCCCATGATGCACATTATGCTGGAGATCTGGTCGATGGTGCAAAGATGTTGGAATTATTTGGGGATGTAGCGACAGAATTATTAATCAGGAATGATGGGGATGAGGGACTGTTTGTAGCCTATGATAGTATCGAGTTTCTGGCACCTGTCTATGTTGGTGATTATATAGAGGCCCTGGGTCATATAACTAAAGTCGGAAATACCTCCCGTAAGATGACCTTTGTGGCAAAGAAAGTTATAACTACGGCTAAAGATGCAGAATACCCTTCGGCTGCGGATGTGCTGAGTGAACCAGTTATAGTTGGTAAAGCTAGCGGGACCTGTCTGGTTAAAAAGGAACGACAGAGAAAGTAATTATCCATATTTGTAGTTTTATAAAATTAAGGGATATATAGATAATGATTGCTTCAAAAAACAAATGATTGGCCAAGACAATTAGCAGTATAATAACTGTATTACAGTGAGGAGGTTTTGCTATGGAGAAACTGATTATTACAGCGGCAATTTGTGGTGCTGAGGTAAGCAAGGATGATAATCCAAATCTACCAATCACCCCTGAAGAACTGGCTGATGCAGCTGTTGAGGCTGAAAGAGCAGGAGCAGCAGTTATACACCTTCATGTAAGAGATGATAAGGGGCAGCCTACACAGAACAAGGAGAGGTTTGCAGAAGTAATATCTTTAATGAAAGAAAAAAGTGTAACAGCAATTATCCAGCCGTCAACAGGAGGTGCGGCAGGAATGAGCTGGGAAGAAAGGATACAGCCTGTTTCACTAAAACCTGAAATGGCAACACTGGATTGTGGTACTACAAATTTTGGTAATAGTGTTTTTGTAAATGACCTTCCGCTGATGCGTAATTTTGCCAGGGAAATGGATAAAAACAATATAGTGCCTGAGCTTGAGTGTTTTGAGCCGGGTCATATCTATAATGCTCTACAGCTGAAAAAAGAGGGCTTATTAAAAAGACACCTTCATTTTGATCTGGTACTGGGGGTTCCCGGGGCTATAAAGTCGTCATTAAAAAACCTTCTTTATCTGACAGAACTTCTCCCTGCAGGGGCAACCTGGACAGTAGCAGGTGTAGGGAGACACCAACTCCCACTTGCAGTAAATTCTATAGTCATGGGTGGACATGTAAGGGTTGGATTTGAGGATAACATTTACTATAAAAAGGGAGTGCTGGCAGAGAGTAATGCACAACTGGTTGCAAGAATAGTTAAACTGGCAGAGATACTGGGTAGAGATATAGCCACTCCAGATGAAGCCAGGAGGATACTGGGTATTAAGTGAAATGATATTACCGCAAACAGAAAAGTATGTTAATGACGAATAACTTATATTATTCACTTAATATGAAGAGCAAATTACTTATGAAAGGATGTGATTATTTTGAAGAAGGGTAATAAATACGGATTACACCGTGTTATAGAACCTGAAGGTGTACTTCCCCAGACTGCCGATAAAATTGATAATAATATGGAAATTTATGATAATGAGATATTGATTGATGTTCAGACCCTTAATATAGATTCAGCCAGTTTTACACAGATAAAGAATGAAACTGATGGTGATGAAGAGAAGATAAAGAAAAAAATGAAGGAGATTGTTGCTGTAAAAGGAAAACACCAGAATCCAGTTACCGGGTCAGGAGGTATGTTAATAGGTAAAGTAAATAAGATTGGAAAGGCGCTGACAGATACTGATCTCAGAGTTGGAGACAGGATAGCAACACTTGTTTCATTATCCCTTACTCCTTTAAAGATAACTAAGATTACGGCTATCCGTAAAGAGATTGATCAGGTGGATATAGAGGGCCAGGCTATTCTTTTTGAGAGTGGCTTATATGCAAAATTACCTGATGATATGGAAGATACCCTTGCACTGGCAGTACTGGATGTAGCCGGAGCAGCAGCACAGACAGCCAGATTGGTTAATCCAGGAGATACTGTATTAATAATCGGAGCAGGCGGGAAATCAGCTGTCCTCTGCCTTCATGAAGCCAGGAAAAGGGCGGGTATCACTGGTAAGGTGATAGCACTATGCTATAATCAAGAAAAATGTCATCTTGTAGATTCTCTGGGTCTGGCAGATGTAATAATTGAAGGGGATGCGACAAGACCAGTTGAAATACTAAAGAAAATAGAGGAGGTAACCGATGGAGAGTTGTGTGATCTGGTGATTAATAATGTTAATGTGCCCAATACTGAGATGAGCTCAATACTGGCAGCAAAAGATAGGGGTAAGATTTACTTTTTCAGCATGGCTACCAGTTTTACCAAAGCTGCCCTTGGGGCTGAAGGTATTGGTAAAGATGTAGAAATGATAATAGGTAATGGATATTGTAAGGGTCATGCAGCAATGTCTCTTGAGATATTAAGGGAAAACAAAAAAATAAGGGATTTATACACAACACTATATACCTAGAGAACAATAGATATAGAAAATATATATAGGAGAAAAATATATAAAGAAACAATATACACAGAGAAACAATATATACAGGAAATTACTTTAATCAAGGAGGGGATTATCAGATGAGAGAAGTAGGGAAGATAAATTTAGAACAAAACATGAAGGAAGTGGAAAGAGGATATCAACTGACACCTGGTGCTGTTCTGGGTATCAGGAGGCCTTACAACTTTGTTGAGGGCGAATATCCTATATATTTTGAGTCGGGTAAGGGATCAAAAATTATAGATATTGATGGTAATGAATTTATTGATTATCTCTGTGCCTATGGTCCTATAATTATGGGCTATCGCGAGGAAGAAATTGATGAGGCAGTTATCAGGCAGATAAAGGATAAAGGCTTTTGTTTCTCACTGACCCAGTCTATACAGAATAGACTTGCTGAAGAGATGGTTAACCTGATACCTTCAGCAGAACAGGTTGTATTTCTAAAGACAGGTTCTGCTGCTGCTACACTTGCCATCAGGTTGTCCCGAGGCTATACAGGTAGAACAAAGATTATGCGTTGTGGTTATCATGGTTGGCATGACTGGTGTGTTGAAGTCAAGGGCGGTATACCAGAAAAATTGTATGAGGATGTATATAGTTTTAAATATAATGATCTGGATAGTCTTAAGTTTCTACTGGAGGAACATGCTGATGATACTGCAGCAATAATAATTACTCCTGTTGGTCATCCCCTGGGTAATAAGATAGAGGAGCCTGAACCAGGTTTCCTGGAAGGTACCAGGGAACTGGCTAATAAATATGGAATTGTATTGATCTTTGATGAGATCAGAACAGGTTTCCGTGTCTCAATGGGAGGGGCCCAGGAGTATTATGGAGTAACACCAGATCTTTCATTATTTGGTAAAGCCATGGCCAACGGTTATGCAATAGGAGCTGTAGTGGGCAAAAAGGAAATTATGAAAAAGGCAGAAAAGGAGGTGTTTGTATCCTCTACTTTTTTCCCAAATAGCCTATCTTTTGCTGCAGCATTGAAGACCATTGAATTGCTTAAGTCGAAGAAAGTACTGGAGATAATCTGGAAAAAGGGTGCAGTTTTCTTACAGGAACTCAAGAAATTAACTGAGCAATATCAGGGAACTGCTGCTGAAGTATCAGGGATTCCTCCCATGCCATACATTACATTCAGAAGAGATCCTGATAAGACATATAAAGAAAAGAGAAAAGACTTCTATACCCAGCTGATCAGAAGGCGTGTCTTTATGCAGCCATATCACCATGGATATATCTGCTATCGGCACACAGAAGAAGACTTAAGTTATACACTAAATGCTATAAAAGAAAGTCTGGAATATATAGAGGGTAAGGAATATTAGTTTTTTTCAATCAAGTAATATCTACAGTCTATATCAGTAATTAATCTGCTATTTATAGTGTATATTCGAAAAGTTAGCTTAATAGATAGTATTTCCCGGAACGAAGTTAAGGACATGTGTCCATTGAAGGCCTAATCGAAAATTGTCATACCAAAACCATCCTTGCGTATAATATCAAAGGTTTAGGTAAGTGAAGGGAACTATAATCAACGGTGCAAAATGAAAACTTTTCGGTCAGACTCTTATAAATTAATTAAGCCGTTTTCTAAATATATATATGCTAAGACTCAGAAAGGTTTCTTCTTACACTTTCTGGGTTTCTTTTTTGTCCATATAATTTCAGGAATACTCCATCTAAATTTTGTCTATGATTTAGGTGGTGAGCTTCATTTGAGCAATATAAGTTATATTTACTAATTATTATGAGTATTAAGGCTGTTGGGCCCTTTTTATATATTACAGGCAGTCATTACATTGTGTCTTAATCATATCCATAATAACAACAGTGTTAATAACTTTATAGTAAAAAAAATTAAAAACAGTAAAATATATTTTCCTAAAATAAAGGAATTTATTACTTGTTATTTAATATAATATATAGATGGTCTAAATAAACAAGGGGGGATATAGAATGGATGTATTAAAAGTAGCAACAAACTCAAGTCCGAATAAGGTAGCCGGTGCACTTGCTGGGGTTTTGAGAGAAAATGGGAGAGTTGAGTTACAGGCCATTGGAGCAGGGGCGGTAAATCAAAGCGTAAAAGCAATTGCTATTGCCAGAGGATTTGTAGCTTCAAGTGGAATCAATCTTATTGCAATACCAGCTTTTATAGATATTGAGATCGACGGAGAAGAAAGAACGGCCATCAAATTTATTGTCGAGCCTAGATAGAAAAAATGATTTAAGTAATACATATTACCGAATTTAGAATCTGTTTGTCCTGATGGACAGGCAGATTTTTTAATATAGCGGACATTATTAGTGGACAATTCCTCAAGATTACATGTAATTTTTTATACAAATAATTACTGAATTTATCCTTTTAAGGTAAGTAAGTTGTTGCCTTTATATATATATAATGCAGGATTATTGTAATAATGATAGAAATATATAAAATATAAGCAAATGAGTGTAGTGACTATATATATATAGCAAAGAAGGTGGATAAAAAAATGAAAAATTCTGAGTTGTTTCTAAATTGTTTCAGTGAGATTGAAGATTTTCTGGAAAGGTATACTAATACAATAAGACATGATAGTTTTGGTAATCTTGTCAATAAAGCCAGTAGAAGCAACAGTATAATTCGGAAATACAAAACTGACTTATTTGAATTAAAGGACCTCAGGAATGCAATTGTGCATGAAAGGTCAGATGGACATATTATCGCTGAACCTCATGATGGAACAGTAAAACTCATCCGGAAAATAGCAGATTTACTGAAGAATCCGCCAAAAGTTCTTCCAACTTTTAAGGGAGATGTTTTGACATTGAATTTATGGGATAAACTTCAGGACGCCGTCAATTTGATGCAGGATAAATCTTATACACAGATCCCTATACTTGACAGCGGCTCTAATTATGTTAGTTTATTGACAACAAACACAGTTGTTAGATGGTTAGGCTCACATCAAAATCATAAATTACCAGAAAATATGAATGTTAAAATTGAAGAGGTACTGGAGTATAAAGAGGATAACGATGTCTGTTTATTTATCAAAGCAAAAACAACATTTCCTGAAGTGCTGGATATTTTTGAAGAATATAAAAACACAGAAAAAAAGCTGGAGGCAATAATTATTACAGAAAATGGAAGACCGACAGAGTATTTTCTGGGTATTATCACCAACTGGGATTTGCCAGCAATCTACCATACACTGGAGAAATATGAGTAACATAATTATTCACCGGAATAAATTCGGAGAGTGATGAAGTTTTGTAATTTTACTGAGACTGTATTTGTATTATTGCATTTGCATATTTAGAAGAATAATGACAAATGTCATATTGTGCAATGTTTCATGTAACTAGATAAAGTAGATTCTTATTTATATAATGGTTATATTGACACAACTGGCGATCTTCTATATCAGGAATCTGGAATCCAGGTAGTATTTGATTGTTTTAAGTGATGTGTATAATTCATAAGGGAAATAATTTTTGAAAAAAGAAGGAATATTTATTTTCTTATAGAATTAGTATAACAGAGAGTGATGTAACCGATTACGAAAACCGCCATGCAGTGATAGAATGATAATAAAATCAAAGTAAAATAACAAAAGGCCTATAATTTATGCAAAAATACTATACTGTTCTTACATAAGAGAGGCTGATAGGTGGGGTATATAATGGCTACTATCAAAGATATCGCCAGACAGGCAAATGTTTCAACAACAACTGTTTCAAGGGTTATAAATAACTACCCTGATGTCAGCGATAAAACAAGAGAAAAAATAATGAAAATAATCAAAGAAAACAACTACCGTCCTAATTCAATTGCCAGGAGCCTTTCTACCAGTAAGTCAAATGCTATCGGTATATTTTTTACCGATCATTTTAACAGCGGCTTACATCATCCTTTTTTCAGGGAAGTTATTTACGGACTGGAAAAAGCCCTAGGTGAAAAGGGTTATGATATAGTATATTTTACAAACCGGCACTGGGGTGATAGTTTCAGTTATCTGGATAAATGTCAGGATCGTCATGTTGATGGTGTAGCCTTAATGGGGGTTCTAAGAGATGACCCTGACCTGTCTAAACTACTGGAGTCTGATCTGCCATCTGTTTTTGTTGATATAGATATAGTTGGGAAAAAGGCTTCCTATGTTATTTCCGATAATATTTCCGGGGCTAAGAAAGCCGTATATTATCTACATAGTCTTGGGCACAGGAGGATAGCAATGATCATGGGTTTTAATACTACCAAGACAAGCCGGGAGAGATTTCTTGGTTATCAGGAGGCTTTAAAAGAACTGGACTTACCATACAATCCTGACTGGATTTATAATGGGAGTTATTCTGAAGAAGGTGGTTATCAGGCCATAGAGAAAATACTAAATCTGGATAGCCGACCTACTGCATTATTCTGCCAGAGTGATGGCATGGCAATAGGGGCAATGCGTGCAATAGAAGATGCAGGATATAAAGTACCTGGGGATTTTTCTATAATAGGTTTTGACGATATTGAAGCAAGCAGATATGTGAAACCAGCATTGACCACTATGGCTCAGAATAAAGAGAGAATGGGCAGTTCAGTGGCAGCACTCTTAATAAATATGATAGAAAAAAAGGGTCAGGCGAATTCTCCCATTGTATTACCGGTTGAACTGATTGAAAGGGAGTCCTGTAAGAAAGTTGATAGGTAAAAGCTGATAATTAAACAAATTCGATATAGATAAGTAATTAAATATCAATAAAATCTTTGTACTTTTATAAATAGAGAGGCTCAAATTAAGTAGTAAATTACATATATTAAGCTATATAAAATCAAGTTATCTTAAGTCTCATAACCGAAACCGATTACAGATATTTTAATGTTAAAGTATAATTTTACTTATTATCTCTCTTAATTATGTATAAAATAGAGGTGTCATATAAATTTAAAATCAAATATATCGTAACCGATTACGAAAGGGGAATAAAAATGAAGTTAGACAAATCAGGAAACTTTATTCTTGAAAACTATCAAAACAAAAATACTTTTTCCAGCTTTTTACCAGGAATAGCAGGTAGGCTGGGTGCGCCAATATGGGCGTTTTATGTAAATAGGGGTCAGGGAATAGCCAGTTTTGGTATTGAAAATAAGGATAATGCTATACTGGAATTTCAACCTGCCAACAAATCATATCAAGCTGTTGACTATAAGGGTTTTAGAACATTTATCAGATTTTTTGATGAAAAAAATAATACCATAATATATGAACCATTTGTAGAAATAAAGCAGAGTGTCAGAAGCAAAATGATTATTAGTCCTTATTCTCTGACTATTGAAGAGGAAAATGACGATCATCAATTATTTATTAGAATCAAGTATTTTGTTCTTCCTGGTGAGGATTTTGGAGCATTGGTACGAAGGGTATCTATAGAGAACAGAGCGGAAAAGGAGCGGGAATTTGAGATACTGGATGGAATACCTGAAATAGTACCCTTTGGCTTGACAAATACCGCTCTGAAAGAGGTTAGCCAGACCATGTCAGCATGGTGCAGGGTTTATAACCTGGAAAATCAAATACCATTCTATCGTGTAAAAGCAACTACAGATGATTCACCTGAAGTGCGAAAGTTGGTTAAGGGACATTTTTACCTGGCTACAAATGAAAAAGATGAATTATTATCACCACTGGTAGATCCCGCAGTAGTGTTTGGGATGGATACCTCTTTCAGAAGACCCCTCAATTTTGTGAATAAAGGAGAGTCAATTCTTCAGGACAGACAGATGACCGAAAATCGTTTTCCTTCAGCAATGACTGTACAGAAACTTATTCTTGAGGGAAGTGCTTATACTGAGCTTAACTCATTGTTCGGACACCTGGCGGATGAAGGAAAGTTAGTGGAAGTTAAGAGTAAGGTGATGCAGAGTAATTATCTGAATGATAAAGACCGGGAAAGTAAAGCTATTCATGATAGTATTACAGATAATATTTATACTGTCAGTGGTAAAGCTGTATTTGATAATTATGCAAAACAGACTTTTCTGGATAATATATTGCGTGGTGGTTATCCACTTGACCTTGCAGAAGGCGAAGGTGAAGGTATATATCATATTTACTCCAGGAAACATGGTGATCTGGAGAGAGACTATAATTACTTCCACCTGGAGTCTTCTTATTATTCACAGGGGAATGGTAATTATAGAGATGTTAATCAAAATAGAAGGTCAGAAAATTTCTTTAACCCCAGGGTTAAGGATCATAATATAAAGACCTTTGTTAATTTAATCCAGGCAGATGGCTATAATCCACTTGTTATAAAGGGAAGTAAATACTACTTTAATGAGGAACCAGCTGGGGAAATTTTAATTTACCTGGATAGCAATGATAAAAAGGATTTATTACTCAACAGGCTTAGAAAACCTTTTACCCCGGGAGCGTTATCTTCATTTATAAAAAATCATGATATTTTATTAAATGTAGATATTGAACAGTTTATAAAAAAAGTAATAAGTAATTCAGAGGCTACTAATGATGCTGATTTCGGTGAAGGATACTGGATAGATCACTGGACATATATCCTTGATTTGATAGAAAACTATTTAGCAGTTTATCCTGAAAAGATTAAAAATTTATTTTTCGATGATAATTCGTATTACTTTTTTGATAATTATGTGAGGGTTAAGCCCAGGTCGGATAAGTATTTCCTGACAGATTTAGGTCCTCGGCAGCTCAATGCTGTTGAAGAAGTTGAAGAGAAGAAGAACCTGATTGAATCCAGGGAAAAGAAGGGTAATCAACTGCGTGTTAAGAATGGTCAGGGTGAAATATATAATACCAATCTTATGGTAAAGCTGCTGGCACTTATTACAAATAAAATGTCAGCTCTTGATCCTTATGGAGTAGGGATAGAGATGGAAGCAAATAAACCAGGCTGGTATGATGCACTTAATGGATTGCCCGGTATATTTGGCTCATCCACACCGGAAACAATGGAATTGAAAAGGCTTGTGGATTTCTTGCTGGTAAATATAAGTAAGCTCGATTATATAGATATCAAAATTCCAGTTGAAGTATCTGAATTTATTACAGGTATAAATGTTTTGATAAGTAACTGGATGGATGAAAATGATGATTATTTATACTGGGATGAAGCCTCCAGACTCCGAGAAGAATATAGAGAAAAAGTATTTTTTGGTTTTGATGGAGAAGAAATAGAATTAAATAAAAAAGAAATGATGGAGTATTTGAGGAATATATCCTGTAAGTTGGAATCTGCAGTAGAGAGGGCATCTCAGACAGATTATGATCTTTATTCCACATATTATTACTATACTCCGATAGAGTATGAGGAAACCGGTAGAACTTCTGAAGAGGGGTATAAACATATTACCGTTAATAAATTTGATCAGGTTGTACTGCCCCCATTTCTTGAGGGTCAGGTCAGGGCCATGAAGGTACTTGAAGGTAAAGCGCTTAGAAAGTTACATGAAAGAGTAATAGATAGCGAATTGTTTGATGACAAACTAAAGATGTTCAGATTAAACGGGAACTTATCTGACATGCCTGATGATATCGGTAGGGCTCGTGCTTTTACTCCTGGCTGGCTGGAAAATGGTTCAATCTGGCTTCATATGGAGTATAAATATCTGCTGGAATTAATTAAAAATGGCTTATATGAAGAGTTTTATCAAGCTATAGATAATTGTCTGATTCCTTTTCAGGACCCTGAACGATATGGAAGGAGTATTCTGGAAAACAGTTCGTTTATTATGAGTAGTTCCAATCCAGATAAAGAAAATCACGGACGAGGCTATATAGCAAGATTGAGTGGCTCCACTGCAGAGTTTTTGAATATCTGGTCCATGATGGTTCTTGGGGCTAATCCATTTAAGTTAGCGGATGGGGAGATGATATTCAGGCCTGAACCTATCTTAAGAAGAGACTTCTTTACCGATGGGCCGAAAGAATTCTGCATTAATAAACATGGGAGTAATGAGCAATATATGATTTCTGAAGATAGTTTTGCCTGTAATATTTTTAATTCTACCTTACTGGTCTATCATAATCCAGAGAGAAAAGATACCTTTCCAGAAACGGAGATTAAGGGTTACAAGGTAACCTTGAGAAATGATGAAGTTAAAGATATAGATGGAGAATACCTTGATTCAAGATATTCCAGGCTGTTAAGGAATGGTGGAATTAAGCGTATGGACGTATATTTGGCCTAAGATAAATTTAGTATTGCTGAATATATGTTGGTTTTTTGAAAAAGATTATTAAATAGACTGTCTTCCAATAAAAAGGGAGAACAATGTGAACCAATCATTTATGATAATGGTATAGGGGGTGAATTTAAACCATTTAATATTCTTTTTATTAAATTTTAAGGAGAAAAAGATATTTGGTAAAGAGTTATATTTTAATATGTGTATAAAATCAAGGGAGGTAGAAAAATGTTAAATTTGAAGATGAATGGCTATGTGAAATTCAGCATTATTCTAGTTGCTGTTCTGTTACTTTTATTAACCAGTAATGTAATAGCAGATGAAGGAAATGATAATGGTTTACTAAGAAACAGTGGGTTTGATAGATCTTTATCCACGGCGCAACCAGATACTGAAGGTGTAATTGACACTGAGGGCAGTTGGTCACTGTTCTTAAATAATGGTGAGGGTGCAGCTGAAGCTGAAATTGCAGAAGGGGTTCTCGGGGTAGATGTAAGTAATAACGGTCCCAATCAATGGTCTGTACAATTGTTGCAGTCACCAGTAGAAATAGAACGAGGCGGCAAGTACACAATCACTTTTGATGCACGAGTTGAAGATGCTCAGAGCCTGATAGTAAAAGTAGGTGGAACTGCTACACGTAGCTGGACAGCGTATGTAGAGGAGAGAAAGGATTTAAATCAAGAATGGCAGAGTTATAAAATCGAATTCACCATGAATCAGGAAACTGATTCAGATGCAAGATTTGAATTTTGGTTTTTAAATAATGGGGAGTATTACATTGACAATGTAAGTCTTGTTAAAACAGGCCAGGAAGTTTTACGTGAAGAGGGTACATTAACTGAAGAACATGAAGATGCAACAGAAGAATGGACATTAGTCTGGGAAGAAGACTTTGATGAAATTGACAGAGATATCTGGACATTTGAGATAGGAAGTCCTGACTGGGATGGTGATGGAAAACCTGATAGATGGGGGAATAATGAGCTACAGTATTATCAGGAAGATAATGCAGAGGTCAGAGATGGTAAGTTGATTATTACTGCAAGAGAAGAATCGGTCGATGATATGAATACTACTTTTGATTATACATCCAGTAGAATGATTACAAAGGATAAATTTGAGGTTCAGTATGGGAGAATAGAGGTGAGAGCTAAACTACCAATTGGTCAGGGAATTTGGCCTGCTATCTGGATGCTTGGAAATGATATAGATACAAATCCATGGCCTGCCTGTGGTGAAATTGATATTATGGAATATCTGGGACATCAGCCATCAACTGTTCATGGAACAGTTCACGGTCCAATATCTGCTGGCCCAGGAGTAGGGTCATCATATACACTGGAAGAGGGTACATTTAATGAAGATTTCCACGTTTTTGCTATTGAGTGGGATGAAGATGAAGTTGAGTTTTATGTAGATGATGTTCTCTATCATGTAGCCAATAAATATGAAATTGGTGAAGCCGACTGGGTTTTTGACCACCCACACTTCCTGATTCTTAATGTAGCCGTTGGTGGAAATTGGCCGGGCAATCCTGATGAGACCACTGTTTTTCCTCAGAGCATGGAGGTAGATTATATAAGGGTTTATGAAGATACTAATCCAGCATCTATTACTGGTCAGGAGGTCTGGGATTCCGAATATGAGGAGCAGGTCGCTGAGGGTAAGAAAGATGAGGAAAGCAATATTTACTCAGAAGCTGAGGTAGTTAATGGTAGTTTTGATAATGAGATTGTTAATGACCAGGAGGGATCTCCTGATAATTGGTATATATGGGCTGGAGAAGGTGGTATGGCTGATGGCTCTGTGGTAGATGGTGAGCTTAAAATGGATATCTCTGCTGTAGGAAACCAAAGCTGGGCAATACAATTAGCTCAGTTTGTAAAACTTCCTGCCGGTAAGTATAAGTTAACATTTAAGGCAAGAGCTGACGAGCCAAGAGATATCACTGCACTGGTACAGCATGATGGCGGTAGTTGGACAGTTTATGGAGAAAAAAATGTGATGCTAAGCACGATTATGCAGGAATTCACTGTAGAGGTAGAAGTAACAGAAGATGATACACCTAAGCTGTCTTTTAATTTGGGAAATACGCCCGAAGCTACAGAAACTATAGTATATATAGATGATGTAGAAGTAGTATCTCTGGATTAAACGAAGCTATAACAAAGACTATAACAAATAATAATTATTACATACTTGCTGATGATTGGATCCGGGAATATCTATATAGGTTACAAGATTTCCTGGATCTTATAATTCTCGTAAGTATATTACTGTACTTATATTAATGAAAGAGATGTGATTTTAATGAACTGGAAGTTCATAGATCAAAAGGGGAGCTTTAAACTAAGCAATGCTGATAAATCAAATTATTTATACTTTCCCCTGGCAAATGAAAGAGGAATGATGTCTGCCATTACTCCGGGGCTAGCGGGTGATATCAAAAGTGACCAGAATAGGTTTTTGCTACAGCCGGTTTCAGTTGAAGACCTGCATAATAGTAGGTCAAATCGAAACTTCTGGCTAAATATCGAAGGCTATGGTCCCTGGTCCGTAACGGGTAATTCAGCCCGGCAGACTTCTGAAAAATTTCAGAAAAATGGCTCTAATGATATTGAAAAAGTAGAGGTTGAGGCTGGTTTTCTATGGCATAAGGTAACAAGGATACATGAAGATTTAAATATTAGAGCTGAGATAAGCAACTATGTACCTTCTGATGATGACCTGGTCGAATTAATGAAAGTCACTATTACCAACACCGGGAAAGAAGCAATCAGGTTTATTCCTACAGCAGCTATACCAATCTACGGTCGTTCAGCTGATAATTTGAGGGATCACCGGCATGTAACTTCATTATTACATCAGATCAGGACAAATGATTATGGAGTTATAGTTAAACCGACCCTATCATTTGATGAAAGAGGACATCAGGAAAATAATACCTCATATGCAGTCCTGGCAAGTGGTATAGAGAATAGTAAGCCTGTAGGTTTTTGTCCAGTACTTCAGGATTTTATAGGTGAAGGTGGGACCCTGGACTGGCCTCGCTCTATTGTGGAAGATAATGTTGATTATGTGAAATCAAATTATGAGTCTGAGGGTTATGAAAGTATAGGAGCAATCAGATTTAAAGAAATTGACCTGGAGTCAGGTGATTCAGTATCCTTTGTAATAACCATGATTATAGATCAGGATGAAAGAGACATGAATAAATATGTAGAAAAATATTGTTCTATAGAGGCTTTTGATCAAAAATTAGACGAAAATAAAGAGTACTGGCAGCAGAAGTTAGGGCAGCTTAATTTCTATACCGGAAATAAAACATTTGATAATTGGATGAAGTGGATAAGCTTACAACCAATTCTGAGAAGAATTTATGGATGCTCATTTTTGCCCCATCATGATTATGGGCGAGGAGGAAGGGGTTGGAGAGACCTATGGCAGGACTGTCTGGCCTTATTATTGATGGAAAATGAAGATGTCCATGACCTTTTATATAGTAATTTTGCAGGTGTCAGAATAGACGGCAGCAATGCAACTATAATTGGTAATAAACCAGGGGATTTTGTGGCTGATCGTAATAATATTTCAAGATTGTGGATCGATCACGGTGCCTGGCCTTTACAAACAAGCAGTTTATATATAAATATGACCGGGGATCTGAATTTCCTTCTGGAAAAACAAAGTTATTTTAAAGATAAACAGATATCTTTTACAAGAGATATTGATGAAAAATGGGTTCCAGAACAGGGGAATAAATTGAGGAATCAGAATGATGAAGTATATCAGGGGACTATCCTGGAACACATTCTTCTTGAAAACCTGACTGTTTTCTTTAATGTTGGTGAACATAATAATATTCGACTGGAAGATGCTGACTGGAATGATGCCCTTGATATGGCTTCTGACAGGGGTGAAAGTGTAGCTTTTACTGCATATTATGCAGGAAATCTGAAAGAATTAATAAATTTGCTGGAGAAATTAAGAGATGAAAAAAATGTATATGAAGTTGAATTACTTGAAGAGATTGAAATACTTCTGGATTCTCTAAACAACAGTGTAAATTATGATAGTGTTGAAGAAAAAAATAAAAGACTTGATAAATATTTTTCCATTTGTCAACACAGCATTACCGGTAATAAGGTGAAAATTAAGATTAATGATCTTATAAATGACATTAAGCAAAAATTAGATTGGATGTTGGATCATTTAAGAACTGAAGAATGGACTGGTGATGAAGATGGTCTTGAATGGTTTAATGGATATTATGATAATAACGGAAGACAGGTAGATGGCAGTGGGCCAGTAGAAACGAGAATGACTCTGACAGGTCAGGTTTTCCCTACCATGTTTGGAGTAGCAACTGATGCACAGGTCAAAAAAATAACTGAAGCAGCTGATAAATATCTCTACGATCAAAAAATAGGTGGTTATAGGCTTAATACAAGATTTGAAGAAGAGAAACTACAGTTAGGTCGAGGTTTTGGCTTTGCCTATGGTCATAAGGAGAATGGCGCCATGTTCAGTCATATGGCTATTATGTATGCAAATGCTCTTTATAGAAGGAACTATGTTAAAGAGGGGTACAGGGTCTGGAATAGTATTTACTGCCATTGTCTGGATTTTGAGAAGAGCCGTATCTATCCCGGGATTCCTGAATATATTAATGAGCGCGGAAGGGGCCTATATAGTTTTCTAACTGGTTCTGCCAGTTGGCTGCTGCTTACCATGGTAACAGAAGTATTTGGTATCAAGGGACACTATGGCGATCTGAAGCTCGAACCAAAACTCTTAAAAGAGCAATTTGATAGTAATGGTATTGCAAGTATAAAGATAATATTTGCAGGAAGGGAACTGGAGATAGAATACTGGAATAAAAGTTTATTGGAATATGGGAATTACAGCATAAAAAACGTACAGTTAAACGGGAGTCAATTTAGTGGCGGTAATATTAGCAGTTTTATCATTCCAGAAAATAATTTACCGGATCCATTGGAAGGTAGAAGTATAATAACTGTAGAACTGGGTTAAACAGGAGATACAAATGATTGAGTTAGAAATTGAAAGAGTGTTCAGAAATGATTCAGGATAAACACTCTTCATTGCTGATCGAGATAAGGAGATAGGAAGAATATATGCTCAGGATTTAAAACCATTAAAAGTGTATAATGTAAAAAAATCTGTCTGCAGCTATTAAGGGGATAGCATTAGCTATCCCTGAAGTTTTTATATAAAAAACTCAAGGACAAAATGATTGTAGTCTATCCTGTCCAGGGATGGTGCAATGGCTTATATAGATACTTTAACAGGCTTTAATTGTTCTAGCAGTGTAGGGTTAATAAATTTTTTTGAAAATATAATTATAAAGTCATGAAGGAATTTTATTTTTATTGTAGAAATATTATATAAAATTTAAGAATAAATTTGGTCTATATTCTATTATTTTGTTGCCAAAAGGGATGGTTTAAAAAATCGTATTTATTTTTACCAGTACGTTATATAATCTATATAAAAAGAATGGGAGGATTAACATGAAGAATTTTATTAATAAGGTTAAGAATAATTTCCGAGTTAAAATGACATTTATACTTGTTGCTTTAATGGTATTACCTATTTTATTTTATGGCTATATTTCTATCCGTAATAACAGTAATGTGATCAGTCAGAGTATTTATGAAAAGAATATAAAAATGGCCCAGGGTCTGGTAAATGGTGCAAATGCTATTTTAGAAAATTCAGCAACTACTATTAATGTAATGACGGAAACCGGTATTGTAAAATCTATGAATGCTAATTCTATGGACAGTGTATTGGATCCGATAGTGGAGGAAAATCCCTATATAGCTAATCTATATGTTATGGATACTTCAGGAAGGCAGGTTTACAAAGCGGTTGGCGAACTTGGAAATAGATCAGATAGGGATTATTTTCAGGCCGCAATGGGAGGAGAAAGGAATTTCTCTGAGGTAATAGTTTCGCGGAGTAGGAATGTGCCTATTATTACATATGCTGCGCCGATAAGAAATACACGCGGAGATATAGTTGGTGTTATAGGTGCTAGTATTGATCTTGCTGCATTAAACCAGATTGCTTCAACGGTTCAGCCAGGTGAAACTGGATATGCATATATCGTTGAAGAGACAGGCAAGGTTATTGCTCATCCTGATCAGGAGCTGGTGCAGGAAATGGCTGATTTTTCTGGTTTTGATCCTGTTGCTAGTGTTTTAAGTGGCTCATCTGATGTAATAGAATACTCATATAATAATACAAAATATATGGCTTCATATGTTCCAGTAGAAAC
>JBKGXW010000025.1:0-27608 GCA_046546395.1 Halanaerobiales bacterium | reverse complement strand
TGATAGTGGTGAGACTCAGTATCTGCATAGTAATCATGTGGGCTCTGTTACTGGAATAACAGAGGAAAGCGGGAGTATTGCGGGTGAGAAAGCATATACTCCATTTGGGTTGACTCGTGAAACTTCGGGAGAGGTTGATACAGAGCTAGGATTTATAGGAAGAAAGCAGTATGAGGTGTCAAATATATTATAATAGAAAAACATTTGAACAAACAAGAATTCACTATACTGGATATACTATAAGTTTTACAAGTGAAATTGAATTATTAGGAGAAGAAATAGCAAAAGGACTAATTGAACAAAATGTATTCCCCGATCAAGGATGTTCTATGCCTTATAGTGCGAATGAGATAGAAGATATGGCTCAAAATGGCCCAGGAATAAGTGCTTATAAAGAAGCTAGAAGGTCTAGACTTATTGGAGAGAAATGGGAGGAAGTAGCTGGGTGTGGGCCTGTGTATACAAGAGATGAAATATATAATAGTCTTTGTCAAATTTACGATTATTATGGTTGGAATAAAGCTGAAATAAATAAACGAATTCCTAACAGAAGTATTATTGAGAGTATATATGATTTCTTTTATCCAGGAAAAAGAGAAGAAAATGCTGAATATATAAGGAAAATAATAAATCATAAAGATTAGATTAAAATGTAGTAATATAGAGAGGTGAAAAACTATGAAAAATAGTAAGAAAATAATCTTAATATGGATACTTATAGTTGTTCTAATTTTTGTGATTTGTCATTTGAGATATAAAAATTATTATGAAGATTCCGAAGAATTAACTCAAATTATGAAGGAAGCTAATATACACTTACAAGATAACTTAGATATAAATGTTGATGTTGTCGATAAATGGGTAGAACCTTTAAATGATTATGAAACAGAACTTCTTTTGAGGTTTTTATTAATAGAAAAAAATGACCTTATGAAATCTTCAAGCTTTATTAATTACTATAGAAGGAATACTATTAGTAAACTGGGTATGTATTCACTAATGGGGGGGATATGTTGGGAAAATGGTCAGAAAGAAGATGCACATTATTATTACCTAAAAGCTAGACATTTTATTAGAAATAAGATGTTTTCACTTGCTATTATTCGATTAAAGCGCTTCCCTGAGGGTGAGTATGCAATCTTTGTTATTTATACTCGTTTAAAAGAATATGAAATATCTAAAGGGAATTATTCTAAAGCCAATGAGTATGATGAAGAACTATCATATATTTTAGATTAATAAGATGGAAGGGGTTAAAATATGTTTACTAAAAAGTCTTTGATGTTTTTGATTATTAAAGTTATATTAGGTTTGTATATGATAACAATTATATATCTGGCTATAAATGAGATACGATATAATGCTTTTGCTACTTTTAAATTTGGTTGGATTTATTTGTTGTTTTCAGTAATACTGTTTTCCTTTATTACTTTTTTTAAGAATCGATTTGGCTCTTTGTTAATGATTTTAAGTATATTATCTACATGTATCTATTTAGTATTACATCTTTTTCCCGTTCCTCTAATTAATAATTATTATTTTGTAGTTCCAGATGTATTTTTAGTGATCCCTTGTGGGTTAATTCCCGGGGTTGTTTTATTTTTTTCTTCTTATTACATGAAAGCAGAGAAATAGTTATATTGAAGTATTTGAAAGAAAAATAGAAATAGATTACTGTTTTTCAATATCAAATTAACTATAATATCAGATTGGTAGATGTTGAGCAGGGATTTGATACAGCCACTTTTGTCTATCATGGAGACAATAAGTATCAACTGGGTTCACCGGAATTAACCGGGACATATGGTGAGCCAAATGGAATAAGCTGGGACTTATATAAGGCGAGGTTCTATGACCCTTCTCATTCCTCAAGAAGTTGGTTCTCCTTATGTGATCTAAAATACTCTGAAATATTTCTAGATATAAATGCAAAAGATTTTAAAATGGCTAAAACAATTCTATATATAATATAATTGTTATTGGGATGAAAAAATATATATGATATAATAACAATATTCGTAGCGTAAAAATATACATAAACATTTAGATATACATAAATCTTATACCAAAATCAAACTTTGTGTTGTCAAAATAAGAGAGTAGGAGTGAACAATTTGAAAAGAGTAAGGTCTGAAGAGACAGACGAAAAACAAGGGGGGTTATATAAAAAAGCCATATTTGTTGCAATAGCTGGTAATCTCCTTCTAGCAGTTATAAAAGGAATCCTGGCCTGGATTTCTGGTAGTAGCGCCGTGTTCTCTGATGCGGCTAACTCATTGTCAGATTCTTTATATAGTATTATTATGGGAATTGGTCTCTATATGTCTCAGAGGCCTGCTGATGAATCACATCCCCAGGGTCATAAGCAGTTTGAGCCCCTGGTAAGTTTATTTATTGCTGCTGCAATGGGGATTGCTGGTGCTGCTGCCACCTGGCAAAGTATCCAGCGTTTTCTTGGTGAAGCTGAACCAATTGCTCTGGGCTGGCCTACAATCGTTTTAATTGTTGCAATAATAGTTAAATATATCATGTTTTATATCGTATCCCATATTGGTCAAAAAGTAAATAGTCCTGCTATAAGGGCAAGTGCCAGGGATAATCTTGTTGATATTATCACCTCAAGTTCAGCTATAATTGGTGTCTGGGGTTCACACTTTATTCATCCATATTTTGACCCCATAGCAGGGTTATTTGTAGCGCTCTGGATATTTAAGGCAACCTGGGAGATCATCAGGGAGAATATTGGCTACCTTACAGGTAGAGGAGCGGATCTTGAGCTTACAAAGAAAATTGCTGACGCTGCTTCTTCAGTTGATGATGTTGAAGATGTACATAGGATAGTTGCAGAGTATATTGGGCCAAAGTTGAGGGTTGATATGCATATAAATGTTGACGGTAGTATATCGCTTGAAAGAGCTCATAATATAGGGGAAGAGGTGCGGGCTGCTGTTGAGTGTCTGACAGAAGTTGATCTTGTATATGTTCACATCGAACCTGTTGGCTATGAAGGTAGATAATACCTCAAATGTTACCCGGGAGGTTAAAAAATGTGTGATACGATCACAGTTTTTAGTTCAGCAAAGCAGTCTTTTTTTGCTAAAAATTCAGATAGAGATCCTGCTGAATTTCAATTTGTTTATATTTCAAATAACCCAGTTGAGGAGTTCTATGAGAAGCCTTTTCTAAAGAACAAGGATCAATATATTAATAATTCATTCCAGACACTGAAATCTATTTTTGATGACTATGAATATCCTTATAAAGCTATTTTATCTAAACCAGACTGGATATGGGGAGCAGAAATGGGTGTTAATGAGGCTGGACTTGCAATAGGAAACGAAGCTGTCTTTTCAAAGGAGGATGTTTCTGAAGATGGAATACTGGGTATGGATATACTACGTTTGGCACTTCATAACAATAAGAAAGCCCGTGAGGCTGTTGATTTTATAATAGATATAATTGAAAAAATTCCCCAGGGTGGTAATGGAAGTTACACCGGGAAATTATATTATCATAATTCGTTTTTAATAAAAGATTTTGATGAAGCATATATACTGGAGACATCATCGGACAAATGGGTAGTCAAAGAGGTAAATGATTTTGCCACAATTTCAAATACCTATACCATCAGAGAAGATTACCAGCGATCCAGTGAAAATTTGTCGGGTGAAAGTTTTAAAGATGAGTATCAGGATAAGAAGATATCATATTTTGCTAAAGGCCATAAAAGGCAGAGATTATCTACTTCTTTTATAGATAATGAAAATAATATTGACATACAGAGTATTATGGAGTTAATGCGCTTACATAATAAGAAGTCTTCTGTGATTAAAAAGGGAATGACTTCTATCTGTATGCACTCTGGACGATTGATAAGATGCGAGACTGTATCTTCTATGATTGTGGAATACTATAAAGATAAATTTGTAGTGTGGTTTACAGGGTCCCCCAACCCCTGTATATCGCTTTATAAGCCACTTGTTTTTACAGGTAATTCAGGGTATGAAAATATCTTTTATAATCAATCAAGTGCTTATAAGTATAGCAAAAAATGGAGAGAATATTCTAGACTGATGAGATGCAACTATAAGTATTTTCGTGAGTATATAAGATCATATAGGGATTTGGTTGAGGAGAAAATTATTAAGGAAATGGACAAATTACTGAAAGGAGAGACAGAATTCAAAAGAGAAATTTGGGATGAATCTATGCTCATTGCAGAAAACTACCTGGATGATGTACTTTTACGCATCAAGTAAGAATTCACTTTTTTACAGATTAAAGAATATGCACTAAAATATTGGAAAAAATTGATAAATTAAGCTTAACTACTTCAAGAAACTAAATACTTCAAATGAAACTGGATTTTATATTACGGGGGTTAAAACAATGGATATTGTAAAAGAATTTATGGAAAAAACTAAATACCAGAATATGACGGAAAAATCCGATCAGGAAAAGGGTATAGGACAACCTTCACTGGAAAAATCCTATGATGGGCAGAATAGTATTAGTTTGCCTGATCCATCGGAATTAGATGTTGATAAGGTTGATCTGCGAGTGCTGGTGGAACAGCGTAAAAGTCTAAGGTCATATGCTGATAAGGAATTAACACAGGAAGAGCTTTCTTTTCTATTATGGATGACACAGGGAGTAAAAAAAGAAGTCAAGGGAAAGGCTACCTTTCGTACTGTACCTTCAGCTGGAGCCCGTCATGCTTTTGAGACATATTTATTAGTAAATAGGGTAGAGGGATTGGAAAAAGGCATATATCGATACTTAGCCATTAAACACAAATTGGCTCCAATCCAATTGGGTGATGACCTTGATGATAAAGTGGTGGAAGCCTGTCTAAATCAAAGGTTTATAAAAGAAAGTGCTGTGACTTTTCTATGGAGTGCTGTAGTAGAGCGGATGACCTGGCGTTACAAAGAAAGAAGCTATAGATATCTTCATTTAGATGCTGGACATGTCTGCCAGAATCTTTATCTTGCTGCTGAGAATATAAATTCTGGTGTCTGTGCAATCGCTGCCTACTCAGATGATGATATTAACAGAATAATAGGGATTGACGGCCAGCAGGAATTTGTTATTTATATGGCTACAGTCGGAAAGAAATAACTGAACCTGAGAAGAATAACTGAGAAGAAATAGATAACGGGATAAGTCAGGAAGAATAATTGAGAATAAGTTGAATGGGGATAATATCAAACTAGATTTATCAAGAGAAGTTTGAAGATATAAATCTGGAGGAGATCTAATGTTTAAGGAAATGAGAAGGAAAGAGAAGGAAGCGTCTAATGAGACTGTGGAAAAGATTATGACAGAGGGAGAGTATGGAATTCTTGCTACAGTAGGCGAAGATAATTATCCTTACACTACCCCGATTAACTATGTTTATTCTGATGGTGCTATATATCTACATGGTGCTCTTGAAGGACATAAATATGATAATATAAAACATAATAATAAAGTATCCTTCTGTGTTGTGGGCAGGACAAATCTTTTGCCAGGCAAATTCACTTCAGAATATGAGAGTGTTGTGATATTTGGCCGAGCAGAGTTCCCGACTGGTCAGGAGAAAACAAAGGGTCTCAAGGCATTATTAGAAAAATATTCTCCGGACTTTATGCAGGAAGGTCTGGAATATATAGACCGTGCGCTCGATAAAACAGCTGTTATCAAGATCACTATAGACCACATTACAGGAAAGAAAAACTATTCTTAGAATTAACATTTTAAGAAAAAAGCAGGAAAAGTTAATGTTGTATAGAAATAATAAAAAGAAGAATAAATATTAATAAATAGTTGCTCACTATAAAAAATTATAATTGGAGATGGTATTATGAAAAAAATATCTGTATTAGTATGTTTGTCTTTAATGTTGTTTTCACTAACTTTTGTTTGCCTGGCAGAAAAAACCTATGACCTTAGTTTCAATCTTCAGGAAGGGTCAAATTATGATATAAATTTGGAAGCTACAACGACAATAAATCAGGAGATTATGGGTCAATCAATGGAAATGGGCCAATCTATCACTGCATCCTATACATATAATATAAAAGAGCGGACAGATCAGGATATCTACAAAATTGATATGGAAATGGGTAACATGAGCTTTGATTTTACAAAGTTTGATTTAACTGATGCTGAGGAAGAAATTGATCTTGAGAGTTTAAATGAAGAAATGAGTTATTTAAATGATATGATGACTGATGTTGACATCGAAATGGAAATGGATAAGTATGGCAAAGTAATATCGATGAACGGATTAGAAGAATATATAAATAATATGTACGAATATGCAATAGAAAATTCAGAAGATCCAGAAACCGTAACAGCCTATCAGAATATGGCCAGTCAATTTAATGATCAGGTTATGATGGAGAGTATGTCACAGTATAGTGTCTTTATGCCTGGAAAAAAAGTTTCTGTTGGGGAAACATGGACACAGGAAATGAAACTACAACAGGATTTCCCTTTTGTTCTGTCAGTTGATTATACTTTAGATAGTGTAACTGCTGATGAATTCGTTTTAAGCTTCAATGGGAGTATAAGTGATATTGGTGATTTTGCTTCTATGTTAGGGCTTGGAGATATGGATGTTGACATGGATATGGATATAGATACAGAGTACACTGGCGTAGTTCATTTAGATAGGGAAACTTGCTGGTACAAAAAAATGGAAGTCCTGATGAGTATGGATGGATCAATTTCTATGACTGTTCCGGTTGATGAGGAAGGAACTATGCAGGAGTTCAATATTCCTATGAGTTCAACAAGTGAGATGCTTATTACTTCTAATTAGTAAGTATCTATATATACAGGTTTTTTTTACAGAAACGTCAGCTCGTAATGAATAAGAAATGATTTTAACACCCGGAATATATTTTTTTAGAGAAAAATATGTCCGGGTGTTTTTTGTGAAAGACATAGTACAAATGTTTGCTTTTTTGCTGTATTTGGTATATAATAGAACTATATTTTAGTTTTGAAGAAATATTTTTACGAATATATTCTAGTAAATCCCATTGGGTGGAAGCTTTATAAGAACAATACGAAAACTAAAAAAGAGGGTTCTATATGAAAAACATTAACAAACTATTTTCCCCTATACAGGGATTAGCACGATTTGTAGATTATCCTGCTTTATATCAGGAAATAAAACCAGCTAAACACTTACAGGAACATATTATCTGTTACTGGGCGTTCATTGCTATTGAAAAATTGATTTATTTAAAAAACTTTAACAGATTGGATGAGCAGATAACAAAAAGTGATTAAGAGTCGTGAAAACAGGTCGTGTAATAAAGGTACCTGAAACTTATATAGGTCATTTAGTAAATTATCAATTGAAGTGCTATAGACTATAACTAGAAGGGGAGGCAGAATAAAATGATTGAATCAAGATGTGGTATTTTGTGTAGTGAATGTGAGTATCAGGAGAAAGTTGGCTGTGAAGGTTGTGTTAATATTGATAAACCATTCTGGGGAGAGGAATGCCCGGTAAAGTCCTGTTGTGAGGAGAAAGGCTTATCATTTTGTGGACAATGTGATACATTTCCATGTGAATTGTTAAATCAATTTTCTTATGATGAAGAACAGGGTGATAATGGATTGCGGATTAAACAATGTAGAAAATGGCTGAATACAGGCAAGTAAACGGGAAGTCGGTATTCAATAATGAATACCTTTTAGTAAGTTCATGAGTAATTTAAGGGGAAAGTAAAGACAGGTGAGATAAGCAAATGAAAACTGAGTTAAGAGAAATTCCTGGAGTAGGAAAAGTAATCGAAAGAGATCTGATAGATATGGGATTCAGTAGTATAGAATCACTTAAAGGAGAAGATCCCCAGGACTTATATGATAGGCACTGTCTTTTGAGAGGATATCAGGTAGATCGTTGTATGTTATATGTCTTCCGCTGTGCAGTTTATTATGCTGAAAATGAAATACATGAGCCAGAAAAGTTAAAATGGTGGTACTGGAAAGATAAGAATTATACATAATATGTACAGAGCTGTCGTGTGAACGGCAGTTTTTTAATAGTTAGATAATTATAACCATAAACAGTTTTTGTATGAATATATTATCTAATCTGCTTTTAGTCTAATTTACTCTGTATGCATAAACATTAATTTGAATGAAGATGTTTATCCTTTATCCCATAAATACCGTGAAAAATACAGATTAATATGTTAAAATAGAGTGATGGTATTTTAGCGATTAATATACAGGAAATTGTTTTGATACGTCCTGTGTTTACCGGATATCGAATCAGTAATTTCTGGAGAGAATGCTTTGAAGTAAGACAGGGAAATTATATAAACGATATCAAACATTATATTATAAGCAAACAGGAGGAATAGAGTATGGAGAAATTTCAAATGAGTTCAAAAAAAGCACATTATTTAGTAGAGAAATATGGAAGTCCATTGTATGTATATAATGAGGATATCTTAAGAAAACGCTGTCGGGAGTTGAATAATCTTCTTCCACATAAAAACTTTCGGGTAAATTATTCAGCGAAAGCAAATACAAATCTTGAGATTCTTAAGATAGTTAAGGAAGAGGGCCTGGATGTTGATGCCATGTCTCCTGGAGAAATTTTTATTGAGGAGAGGGCCGGCTTTACTCCTGATAGGATTTTCTATATCAGTAATAACGTTTCGGCAGAAGAGATGAAGTTTGCTATAGATAGGGGTATTTTGGTTAGCGTAGATTCACTATCGCAGCTTGAACTCTATGGAAAGATTAATCCTGGCGCTAAGGTGGCGGTAAGATTTAATCCTGGAATTGGTGTAGGTCATCACGAAAAGGTGAACACTGGAGGAAAGAAGACCAAATTTGCTATACAGTGCGAGTTTATCCCGCAGGTAAAGGATACTCTGAAGAAATATAATCTGACCCTGGCAGGGATTAACCAGCATATGGGTTCTTTATTTATGAATGGAGATAAATATGTGGAGGGCGTTAGAAACCTGTTCGACATAGCAGGAGAATTCCCTGGCCTGGAATTTATTGACCTGGGTGGCGGCTTTGGTATTCCATATAAACCTGATGAAGAAAGACTTGATATAGATGAGTTAAGTGACAGATTGGGTAAGGTATTTAATGAATTCATGGCTGGTTATGATAATCAGGACCTGATATTGAAAATTGAACCAGGCAGGTATATTGTTGCAGAATGTGGCATGCTTCTTGGCACAACTTATTCTGTAAAAGAGAATTATGAAATGAAATATATAGGCACAGATCTTGGTTTCAATGTCTTGATGAGACCGATGCTTTATGATTCATATCATGAAGTTAAGGTTATGAAAAAGTCATCCAATTCTTCAGACATTGATGGTGTCATCTCAAATGAAACAGCTGAGGAAAACATTGAAGCAGTAAATGTTGTAGGTAATATATGTGAAACAGGTGACATTATTGCCAAAGGACGCGAATTGCCAATTATCAATGAGGGTGATATTATAGCTGTTATGGATGCAGGTGCCTATGGATTTGTAATGTCATCAAACTACAACTGCCGCCTGAGACCAGCAGAGGTATTGATAGATTCTGATGATAATGATAGATTAATCCGAAAGAGAGAGACATTGGAGGACCTGGTGAGACATTTTGAGATATAGATATATAAATAACAAATAGAAATTCAAAGAATGAATTAGAATAGAGAGCGGGGCGCTGGATAATAGGAAAAGTGGTTCCAGAAAATATCTTGATACACCTGATATAGCTGAATATAATATAAAATGAAATTATAAATATTAACTATGAATAGATATGGTATCGAGATATAATAAATATAGTATGATAAGATTAGAGTAGGTCTTTTGCTGACTTACTCTTTTTTGATGAGAAATTAATACAGTGTTGATTCACGCTGTTTCTGGTTTTTTTTATTGCCCTGAAATTTTAAATAGTGTCCAGAATATGTTATAATTAATAATAGGTACAATTATTAATTAAAAGGCATATTATATAGGGAAAAATAATTAAAGGAGATCACAGTAGTTGAATACTAACTATTAAGGCGTTATAATATGAATATGAATGAATAATATATTATAAGAATGGCAGCCTTTAATAATTTTTATTCTTTAATATTTGTTCATGTGAATGTATATCTCTATATTTATGGATAGGAAGTAATGAAGTTAAAAATAAGTTAATTAGGAAAAGTACAGTTAGATAGAGGAGGCGCGGGATATGAAAAAATTAGAAGCAGTAATTTTTGATATGGATGGAGTAATTATTGATAGTGAGCCGATTCATTATCAGGTGAATAAGGAACTATATGATGAGTTAGAGATAGAGGTGACCGATGATGAATATAATAATTTCATTGGAGTATCAAACCTTGACCACTGGAATTACTTAAAAGAAAGATATAATATAGCAGAAAGCGTGGAAGAATTAATTGCCAGGCAGACCAATCAAAATATCGAGCACTTACAGGGTTTTTCAGAAGAACCTATTATAGGTGTTATGCAACTACTTGAGGATCTGGAATTAGAAAATATAAGAATAGGTCTGGCTTCTTCATCTTCACTACGATATATCAAGTCTGTTCTGGAAAAATTCGGTATAGATGATTATTTTTCTGTTATGGTCAGTGGCGAGGACGTAGAACGCGGAAAACCGCATCCAGATATTTTTCAGGAAACCGCCAGAAAACTGAAAGTTGATCCAGAAAACTGTGTGGTTATAGAAGATTCACAAAATGGAGTAAGGGCCGCTAAAGAAGCGCAGATGAAGTGTGTTGGATTTCTTAATGAAAATTCAGGAAATCAGGATCTTTCTCTTGCAGATAAATTAGTAGATTCAATGAAAAAAGTTACTGTAGATATGTTAAAGAAATTGTAATAAAAATATAAGTGAATAACGGAAAAATGCTGGAGCGGATTCAAAGAACCGATTTATAATAATCTAAGAAACATTGAGCAGAATGGAGTGTTCTAATGAAATGGTTAAATAAACTACAGAGAAAATACGGCAGATATGCCATAAAAAATTTAATGTTATATATTGTTTTCCTGACAGGGGCTGTATATCTTATTGACCTTCTTGATCCAACGGGTAGATTCTTAGGCCAGTTGACTTTGGTCCCATCCAGGGTAATGCAGGGCGAAATCTGGAGATTGATAACATATGTTTTTGTACCACCGACAAGATCAATCTTTATTATCTTCGCTTTATATTTCTACTACATGATAGGAAGCAGTCTGGAGCGCGTCTGGGGAAGCTTTAAATTCAATATGTACTATCTAATTGGTATTGCTGCCACAACAGTAGTTGCCTTTCTGACTAATGGTGTTGGTACTCCTGTCTATCTGAATTTAACCCTGTTTCTGGCCTTTGCAAGGCTGTATCCAAATTTTCAGATTCTACTTTTTTTTATTCTGCCAGTCAAAATGAAGTATCTTGCCTGGATAACCTGGGCATATTTTGGTCTGATAATTATTCAATATCTGGGAGGGCTTGTCCTTGCAGTGTTTTCTGCTGGCCTTCGTTATCCTGATTCAGGAACTGTTATTACCCTGCTAATTGCCCTCAGTAATTACTTTATATTCTTCGGGCAGGACATTATAAAGGATATTAAATTGAAGGGCAAGGTTCAGAAAAACAGGAGAAAATTCCAACGCGAAAAATACTGGGATCATGATGAAGCAATACATGAGTGCCATGTTTGCGGAATTACTGAGAAAGATGATTCCAGGATGAGTTTTCGCTACTGCTCAAAGTGTGATGGTGCTTATGAATACTGTGAAAAGCATCTAGAAAATCACGAACATGTAAAAGAGTAATATGACATCACGAAATAGAATTAATAATAAATTCCTGTGAGGATATATTCCTGATTTTGATAAGTTAATATAAGTTCATGAACAGGACGTTGTGTTTTGTAAGGGAATTTGGCTATGATCTTAATTTTCCAACCCAGTGGCTGGTCAACTGGAAAATCTTCAATTACAGGGACCTGTGCTACTGGCGTAATTAACTCTCCATCAGATGTTCTTAGATAAATCTCTGAAATAGCTTCTTTGTCTAAATCCTTACGGTCAAGGTTAGTCAAATAAAGATGATATGCCGTGTGACTCTGATTGCCATAAATCTCTGAGTAAACTATGAAAAATTTGTTGACCGATATTTTTTCAAGATCAAGACGGATATTCTCCGTTTCTGTAGTAATTAGCGAGGGTATTGGTAATGGTAAATCAAGCTCCGCAGCATTAACTGTTGAGTTAAAGGATTCTCCTATATTAATATGAAAAATATATTCGGTGATTTTTGTCTGTAGCAAACCACCGATTCCGAAACCAGTAGAAAACATTAATAGAATAAGGCTAATTAAAGATATAAATAAAGTCTTTTTTCTGATAATCATAGTTACACCCCTATCTACTTAATAATTAATTATTGTTTCTAAAATGTCTCTATCATGTTATATTTCCTATATTATATATAATTGTCTGAAATGAATTCTATGACTTATTATAGTTAATTTTTGGGATATTTACATCCCATGTTTTACTGGCAGGACAAATTAAATTAAGGGAGTGTGGTATATATGCGTAAAACTATAAGCATAATTATTGTTGTATTATTAATAGCGATTCTTCTGATACTGACAAATCCTTCAAAAGATCAATTTATTAACTGGGCAATGGCTCAGGCAGAAAACAATGCTAATTCAGAAGTGGAAAGAATACTGGGGGATGTTATTGGAAGATCGGTACTGGAGCTGTCTACAAGCAGAAATAGTTATCTTTTATTCAGTACCTTTACAATTGACAAAGGAGACAACCAGGGCGTCTTTCTCGGGATCATGAGATTTGTCTTTATTAAGTTAAGCTAATTAAGTCTGTTTTCACGGGGGTGTCCAGGAAGAGCGAACTCCATTCTCTTTATCTAAGACAGCCTTAAATTGAAATTAATTTATTTTATTCAATGATACATAATTAGCTATCTGAAAACTAAATATATTAAGTGATATATTCTATAAAATATAGCAAAATCAGCTGGAGTACTATTTACAGGTTTATGATACATTGTGATTCTTGTAGACCAGTTGATTGAGTTGAACAGGGAGGTATCTATGACCGGAAATATATCACTTTTACTGGGTGCCGGGATATCAATCCCGGCAGGCCTGCCATCTACAGGGGATATAACCAACAGCTTACTAAACGGTAATTACTGTCCTCCTCAGGATTTTACCTATGACTATGATAAAGAGGATCTTGAATTAATTATTAAGTATTTAAAGCTAATTTATAGTAAGATAGAGGCTTTCTATCAGGGCAGGCCTATTAATTATGAAGATATTTACTACGTAACTTCTCAGATCAAAGATTTTTTAATTGAGTATGAAAACCCGGTAGTATCAAATTTTGCAGATGAGATACTTGATCAGCTCAGCGTGTATAGACAGAAGGGTTATCCAGTTAAAAGATATGAGCTTATGAATGAAGATAAGGTTAGTCAAAGAAAATCTGTAATGATATCATCAGGTCAAAGCAATGAAAAATTAGAATTATTAAGAGGAAACAAACTATTGACCAGAGTTGCCAATCTGGCAGCTTATTATATAAATGACCTGACAAAAAAGTCTTTACAGATAGAAAATATAAACACAGACCATTTAGATTTTATCAAAGAAATTGTACTTGACGAAACTATAGATAAGATAAACATTTTTACACTGAATCACGATACCCTTATAGAAAGATACCTGAAGGCGCAGGAATTGGATTACTATGATGGTTTTATTAATTATGCTGATGGCTTTAGTAGTAATGATGATTTTGAAAAAAAACGGTGCGAGAATTACAATCATATAAGAGTGCGACAGGAGAACTTTGATGAAAACTTGCGGGTCTGGCAGCCAGATTTCATAAATTTCCCCGGTAGGATAAGGCTTTTGAAATTACATGGTTCAATTGACTGGTATAAATTTAAGAGAAAAAATATCAAAAATTACCCTGCTTATTTTTTTGCACAGGTTGAAAACTCTATGGGGAGTAAAGACTTGTTTGATAGTAAAAATATAATTGTTGAATCCCGACCCCTGATCCTGACTGGCCGCTTTAATAAAATTCTTGAGTATAATAGGAGTATTTATGTAGACCTACATTATTATTTTTATCAATTACTGCCAACAGCGAGTATACTGTTGATATCTGGATATAGCTTTAATGATAAAGGAATTAATTCATGGTTGATTGACTGGATGTACTCAAGATATATGCATAGAATAATTTTCATACATCCGAGGCCAGAAGAGTGTATTAAGAAAGCACGAGTGGGGATTAAAGACCACTGGAATATATGGGAGCAGGAAGGAAAGATAAAGACCATACCTACTGCTATAGAGGAATTCTCTTGGAGGGAATGCAGGGATTTATAAAATTGTGAAGTTCTCCAATCAGCTCAAAAAGAGACCTGGATGACCCTTAATGAGTTTTGGGGGTGCAGCTAAATAAGTTCTAACAATCCTATTGACAAAAAAGATAGTAATAATTGTAAGAAATATAAGGTGAAAAGAAGGAGTTTTTGTCAAATTAGAGAAAATAATTTTATATAAGTATAAAAACATTAAATACTAAACTCTTTTATATTAGCAAACGCCTTATATTATGAAATGGAGGGATTGTTATGGCAGGAACGGATATTACTTTAAAAGTGCTGGATGAAAGGTTTGCAATCTGTAAGGTGGATAACAAATATCCAATACCTATGTGGGTGCTGGAAAGTAGAGATTTTTATTCTATTACCAGGACACATGATGAGATGTCTATAGTATCAATGGAGGATTCTGTACCGGATGATGTGGAGAAAGAGAGCGGCTGGAAGGCTTTTAAGATTGAAGGAGAACTTGATTTTTCACTGGTAGGAGTGATATCATCAATCACTGGCTATCTGGCTGAAAAAGAAATAAGTGTGTTTGTAATGTCTACATATAATACAGACTATATTCTTGTTAAAGAGGAGGACTTTGAAAAAGCTGTAGAGGTTTTATATTCGAAATATAAGCTTGTATAAAAATCGGTAGAGAAACAACATAAATACTTATCATCTATAACGATGAACATATCATAAAAAAGGAAATAGTATTACAATTTGAAATTTGAGAGGAATAGATATGGAGATAAAGTATTTTCAGTTAATTGAAGGTGCCAGGAAGGCGGAAGGTCTGACAGTGATAATTGATGTTTTCAGGGCGTTTTCAACTGCCTGTTATGTTTTCAATAATAATGCCAGAAAGATTATACCTGTCGGTAAATTGGATAGAGCATATCGTTTAAAAAAAGAGAATGAAGATTTAGTCCTGATGGGAGAAAGAGAAGGTAAAACCCTGCCTGGTTTTGATTATGGGAATTCTCCAACTTTAATCAGGGATGTGAATTTTAAAAACAAAACTGTGGTTCATACTACAAGTGCGGGTACACAGGGCATAATTAATGCCAGCAGTGCAGAGGAAATTATTACTGGTAGCTTTGTAAATGCTGAAGCGATAGTAAGATATATCTATGCTAGAAACCCGAAAAAAGTATCTCTGGTTGCTATGGGCGATGCAGGGCTGGAATCAGCAGCAGAAGATATCCTATGTGCAGAATATATCAGGTATTTACTAAATGACAGGATATCTGGAATCTATAGCAGGAAAAATGAGATATTAAAAAGAATAATAAGCAAATCAGAGGGCTTACCAGAGGGATTAAAGAATGAACTGTTGAAATCTTTGGATCGGGGAAATAAAGCTGATATATTCGATAAGGCCACAATACATAAGATATTGAGAAACAGTAGTGCTCAGCGCTTTTTCGATCCAGCAAATAGTAGTTGGTCTCCTCCTGAGGATTTTGAGATGTGTTTACAATTTAACATTTTTGACTTCATTCTCAGAGCAGAAAAATTCACTCAAGATGAATTGATTGATGAAGGATTTAATGAAAAAGAGTTTTCTGAAGGTCTATTTTATCTAAACAAGCTCAAGGATACTTCATCTAGAATTTGACTTTAATTTAGGTGATAAGGTTCATCTGCTCAAGATTGAGGTAGTATATAATTTTATGTTTTGTCGGGAGAATTGTCTATCCCGGCAGAATTAGTGAAAAATGATTTATTGAAGGTATATACTTAATTATATTATAATAATAAATGTGGTTATAATAGATTAGAGGTGAATTCTTATGGATGAGATCTTATATATTACAACGAATTCTGAAAATGAAACATATAAAATTGGGCAGTATATTGGAAGTACAGTTGAACCCGGACAGATAATTCTTCTTTCTGGAAGACTGGGTGCCGGTAAAACGATTATGACCCAGGGTATCTGTGATGGACTAGGGGTTGAGGAGGATGTTACCAGTCCTACCTACAACCTGATTAATGAATATGAAGGGGATTTGACAGTCTATCATATTGATCTTTACAGGCTGGAAAATGAAGAAGACCTATATGATCTGGGGATTGAGGATTACCTTGAAAGTGATGGTATAACAATTATAGAATGGCCGGACCTTGTTTATGACCTGCTGCCCCCGGATTTTATATATATAAAAATTGAAGTAGAAGCAAAAGAGCATAGAGAAATAAGTTTTGAGGGTGAAGGAGAAAAAGGGATGAATTTAATTGAGAGGTTAGAAGACTATGTTAACTCTGGGAATTGACAGTAGTGGTGAGATAGGGGCAGTTGGACTGGCAGATGAAAACAGTGTGCTGGGTGAAATAAACATTAACCTTGTTCACCGCCACAGTGAAGAGCTATTAAATAATATAGATTATCTCATGAACCAGACCGGAATAAGTATTAAGGAACTCGAGGGGCTGGCGGTTACTCTGGGACCTGGTTCTTTTACCGGATTGCGTATTGGACTCAGTACAGCCAAGACCTTTGCTCAGGTACTGAATATTCCTATTATAGGTATATCTACCCTTGATCTTCTGGCATACAACCTTAACCTGCTGGACAACTGGATTGTTCCTTTAATCGATGCAAAAAGAAACCGTGTTTATACAGCTATTTATAGAAGATGGAGTGAGGATATCGCCTCAGAAAAGCACCTTGATGATCGAGCTGTGCATATAGAAGAACTTATTGAAGAACTTATAAATATAAATCCAGAAGATGTTTTTACATTTGTTGGTAATGGCGCAAATATATATAGTAATATTCTCGAAGAAAGTGATTTAGAGGTAAAGATAGCAAGTAATAATAACAGTATTCCCCGTGGTGGGGCAGTTGCCGGGCTGGGCAGCTATTATTTAAGGAATGGCAGATCAGACAACTATCTGAAACTGCTGCCTAATTATCTGAAAAAACCACAGGCTGAGATTAATTGGCTAAAAAAACATGTTAAAGGTGAAGTTAATGGTTAGAATAATCCCTATGACCCTTAATCATCTATCAAGGGTTATGCAAATTGAAAGGGAGTCATTTAGTGATCCCTGGTCGCTGACATCATTTGTTAGTGAGATAACAGATAACCTTTATGCCTCTTATTTTGTAGCGATTTATCAGGGGCAAATTGTAGGATATATTGGCGGCTGGCTGGTTACTGATGAATTACATATTACCAATCTGGCTATTGCCCGGGAGAATCGCAGAAGCGGAGTTGCTCAGGCATTAATTGATAAAATTATATTATTTGCCCTGGATCAGGGAATGAGTCGTGCCACCCTTGAAGTCAGGGCTTCAAATAATTCCGCAATAAATCTCTACCGGAAAAAAGGTTTTACCTCTGTTGGATATAGACCCAATTACTATACCAATGATGGCGAAGACGCAATGATTATGTGGAAGGAGCTTAAGAAAGTAGATGATGAGAGCTGAAAACACTCCAGAATATAAGCTGAAAAATGAAGATGAAGATATACTGATACTGTCAATTGAGACCTCCTGTGATGAGACATCAGCTGCAGTTATAAAAAATGGGCTTAGTGTATTATCAAATATTGTTGCTTCTCAGATAGACTGGCATAGAAAATATGGTGGAGTTGTACCGGAAATAGCCTCACGCAAACACCTCGAATTGATCAATCCTGTTATTGAGGAGGCTCTGACTGAAGCTGGAGTAGGTTTTGCTGATCTTGATGCAGTTGCAGCTACCTATGGTCCGGGTCTTGTGGGGGGGCTACTGGTAGGGTTGTCGGCTGCTAAAGCGCTGGCCTATACGCTGCAGATACCCTTCATTGGGGTCAATCATATAGCGGGACACATCTATGCTAATTTTATTTCCAATAAAGAGATAGAAGCCCCGGTTATCTGCCTTACTGTCTCCGGCGGCCATACAGATCTTCTGTATTTTGAGGAACTGGGAGGCTACGAAATACTTGGTAGGACAAAAGATGATGCTGCTGGAGAGGCCTTTGATAAGACAGCACGTGTCCTGGGGATAGGCTATCCTGGAGGACCTGCTATAGAGAAGATTAGTAAAGAGGGTAACCCGGCAGCTATAGATTTTCCAAGACCTTTTATCAATGATTCCAATTATGATTTCAGTTTTAGTGGGCTTAAGACCGCTGTGATCAACTATCTCCATCGAATGAAACAGAGAGGCGAGGAGATAAACAAAGCAGATGTGGCAGCCAGTTTTCAGCAGGCTGTTATAGATATACTGATAGCCAAGGTAATCAGGGCAGTAGAGAACCATCATGTCAATAGTGTTATACTTTCAGGGGGCGTAGCTGCCAATAAAACACTTGGTAAGCAGCTTACTGAAGCACTGGAAGAGCACAACCTGCCATTATACACACCAAATCTGAAACTCTGTACCGATAATGCGGCTATGATTGGCGCAGTAGCTTATTATCAGTATTTAAAAAGAAATTTTTCTTCATTGAAACTTAATGCTAAAGCGAATCTCAAGCTGGAATAGATTGATTTGCTAAATATGATTTTTCGAGAAATTATAAGGGAAATAAGCAGACCAGGGTCATTTCATATTCCCTGTCTAGACTGGTTTTCCGGAATTTAAGGCGAGTCTGAAAATAGGGGGTAAGATGTTTCAGTGGAAGGAAAACTCAAATACATGCTTTTAAAAACGGTTCAGGACAGGAATATACTGCCCATAACCTCAGTCTGCAATATGTCCTGTCAGTTCTGCAGTCATCGAAATAACCCCCGGGGACTCGATGTTTATGGTTTTGGACATCTGGAAATGGATCTGATTGAAGAATTACTGGATTATCTAGACCAGAAGGGGCCTGTGATAATAGGGGAATCTGCAACAAAGATTATTGAGGGAGACCCGATGACACACCCTCACTTCAGGGATATTATCAGATTAATAAGGGATAAATATCTGGATAAGATTATCAAGATAACAACAAATGGTAGTTACCTGGATGATGATATGATAAGATTCCTTGAAAACTGCAATCCTATCGAAGTAAATATATCTTTGAATTGTTCTGGCCCTGAGGAGAGGGCTTTTTTAATGGGTGATAGGAATCCAGGCCAAGTGTTTTTTGCTTTAGAAATGCTTGCAGTTAGCTCGATTAAGTATAATGGAAGTATAGTGGCGATGCCGCACCTGACAGGCTGGTCGGAATTAAGAAATACAATAGAATTGATGGCAGAATATAGTCCTGAGACAATCAGGGTTTTTATGCCTGGTTATACTAAATATTCTGAAGACAGCTTAAAATTTAATATAGATGATATGTACAGAGGACTTAATGAATTAGTAGAGGAATTATCTTATCTGGATATACCTGTTTTACTTGAACCACCTGTTATTAATGATTTTAAATGTACAATCAAGGATATTATAAAAAACTCACCTGCCTATGAAGCAGGACTGCAAAAAGGCGATATTATACTAAAAGTTGATGATAAAGATGTATTGACGAGGGTGGATGGGTTTAATAAAATATCCCTGGCAGATAACCCAGTAGTTGAATATCAAGCTGGTCAGGGTAAATATCAGTCTGGAAAGGACATAAAAAAGACTACTATCTTGAAAAATAGCGAAAACAGTTCAGGGATAATTGTTGATTATGATATGAGTCTAGATATGCTGGACAAGCTCAGTGCATCTTTGCTATCCAGTAACGGAAAACAAATAGCTATAATTACTTCTATACTAGGAAAAGGAGTCATTAAGGCTTTTCTGGAATATTTTCATGGAAAATATTATTCCTTTATAAATGGCAGGGAGGTTGATTTTATCGTTATAGAGAATAAAATATTTGCCGGGTCAATTATGTCTGCCGGACTATTAACAAATAGAGATATAATTATGGGTATTAAAGAATCAGGAAAAAAATACGACTTATTGATTCTTCCCGGTATAATATATGATATTTTTGGAAATGATTTAACTGGAAGTAATTATAAAAAAATTGAAGAGGAATTAGCAGCAGAATTAATATTAATCCAGTAACATTTTAACAAAGCGCAGCATTAAGCACAGTAATATTTTGCTTAAATTTGACTAAATTTATATAAAAAACTAAATAACTTTCAAATTAGATGTTTTGAATTAATAATTGAAGAATTCCTTAGATAATCATCTTTAATAGCAGATAAACAGCTATAAAGGGCATTATCTTCCAAAAATAGAGCTTGATTTTAGGATAATACTTGGATATTATATTAACTGTGGTTATTAGCACTCAGTAAGAGTGAGTGCTAACAATAGATATAAATTATTAAATTAAAAATTAGAAGGGGGTTTTATTAAATGACAATTAAACCTTTAAAAGACAAAGTAGCAGTTAAGTTTGTTGTGGAGGAAGAAAAAAAGACTGATAGTGGTATAGTTCTTCCAGATACTGCCAAGGAAGAAAAACCACAGCAGGGTGAGGTAACAGCTGTTGGAGCAGAGTGCTGTAATGATGATGGAGATCCTGTTGTTAAGGTAGGCGATTTGGTTATTTTTGATAAGTATGCCGGTAACAAAGTTTCTTTAGAAGGAACAGACTATGTTATTTTAAGTCTTGATGATGTTTTAGCTGTTGTTGAATAGTAGTTTGTTAGTAAAAAATAGTGTATTATCAATTGTAATAAAATGATTTATAGTTAAATACATAAGGAGGGATTATATAATGGCAAAAGAATTAAAATTTGGTGAAGACGCACGTCGTGCTTTAGAACGTGGTGTTGACACACTAGCAAATGCTGTTAAAGTTACTTTAGGTCCAAAGGGCCGTAATGTTGTACTGGAAAAGAGTTTTGGTGCACCTACTATCACAAATGACGGTGTTAGTATAGCCCGTGAAATAGAATTAAAAAACCATTATGAAAATATGGGAGCTCAGACTGTAAAAGAGGTTGCTACAAAGACTAATGATGTAGCTGGTGACGGTACTACAACTGCTACTGTACTGGCTCAGGCAATCTTCAAGGAAGGTCTTAAAAATGTTGCAGCCGGCGCTAACCCAATGATCATCAAGAGGGGTATTGAAAAGGCTGTAGCTAAAGTTATAGAAGAAGTTGCTACTCTCAGTAAACCTGTTGAAGGTAAAGAAGCCGTATCACAGGTAGCCGCTATTTCTGCCGGTAATGACGAAGAAATAGGTACTTTGATTGCTGAAGCTATGGAAAAAGTAGGTCAGGACGGAGTTATTTCTGTTGAAGAGTCCAAGAGTATGGGTACTTCTCTAGATGTTGTTGAAGGTATGCAGTTTGATCGCGGATATCTGTCTCCATATATGGTAACAGATACTGATACTATGGAAGCTTCACTGGACGAACCATACATCTTAATTACTGATAAGAAAATCTCCAGTATTCAGGAAATCTTACCACTCTTAGAGAAAGTTGCTCAGTCCGGCAAAGCATTATTAATTATTGCCGAAGACGTTGAGGGTGAAGCACTAGCTACTTTAGTGGTAAATAAGATTCGCGGTACATTCAACTGTGTAGCTGTTAAGGCTCCTGGATTTGGTGACCGTCGTAAAGCTATGTTGGAAGATATAGCTATCCTGACAGGTGGCCAGGTAATTACAGAAGACCTTGGTCTAAAGCTTGAAAATGCTGATATCAGCATGTTAGGTCAGGCTCATAAAGTAACCATTACCAAAGAAGATACAACTGTTGTTGAAGGTCATGGTGACAAAGATAAGATTCAGGGTAGAATTAAGCAGATCAAAAAACAGATAGATAATACTACTTCTGATTTCGATAGAGAAAAACTACAGGAAAGACTGGCTAAATTAGCTGGTGGTGTAGCTGTAATTCAGGTAGGTGCTGCTACTGAAACTGAATTGAAAGAGAAAAAACATCGTATCGAGGATGCTCTTTCCGCTACAAGAGCTGCTGTAGAAGAAGGTCTTGTATCAGGTGGTGGAACAACACTATTAGATGCCATTCCTGTACTTGACAACTTGAATCTTGACGGTGATGAAGCTACTGGTGTAGATATTATCAGAAAAGCTCTGGAAACTCCTGTACGCTTGATTGCTGACAATGCTGGCTATGAAGGTTCAGTAATTGTTGAGAGAGTAAAAGAAAGAGATAAGGGTATTGGTTTTGACGCATACAAAGGCGAATTTGTAAACATGATTGAAGCCGGTATCGTTGACCCGGCCAAAGTTACTCGCTCTGCCCTACAAAATGCAGCAAGTGCAGCTGCTATGCTCCTGACAACTGAATGTCTTGTAGCTGACAAAGAAGATGAAGATGACGGCGGTCCAGCTGGCGGCGGAATGCCAGGCGGTATGGGCGGCATGGGTGGCGGCATGCCAGGTATGGGCATGATGTAACCCGATGATATTAACTTAGATTAAAATAAAGTAGAGTCGAAATAGATATCAAAATTTCTTAATATAGATTTCAATTATTAGAAACTCTACAGAATAAATAGGCTGTTGACTGATTATCATGTCAGTTCAACAGTCTTTTTTAATGCCTGTAAAAAAAGTAAAAGTAGATGTTTCTCGATAAATATAAAAATTCTATTTTTTGGAGGTGATTATTGATATTTAGAGAAGTCATCATTTAATAGTTTTTGAAATAAATAGATAGAGGAATTAATTTGCTATTAAAACATGGGGGTTAGATTTTATAAACGATATTTTTTGAAAAAACTGCAGGAAACAAGGAGTTTTTGTTCAATTATATACTATCAATTTAATTAATGATTTAATTTTTATTTTACACTACCAGTTGGTACGGGTTTTTACAGTACTATTTTCAAAATGGATAGAAATGAGCTTTAGTATAAAAAAGAGATATTGTTCAGGAAAAGGTATTTTTCAAGATAAATCTTTAATCATTAGAATATGGGGAATTTCTTCTTCCATAAATATATGTGATTCTTTATGGTAGCCCAGCTTTGTATAAAATTGTTCAGCCTGAACTTGTCCATGTAGTTTTGATTTTATAAGTCCTTTTTTCTTTGCGATTTCCTCAAGTTTTTGAACAATAAGTTTTCCCAGACCATATTTTCGGTGAGAAGCTAAAACACAGATTCTTTCTAATTTTGCTATTCCATCAACTATTCTCAGTCTTCCAGTACCAACTGGTATATCATTATAATATACAAGAATGTGTTCAGCAGAATTTTCATATTGATCAAATTCATTCTCTAATGGAACACCCTGTTCTTCAACAAAAACCTTTTTTCTTATATCAAAGGCTATATTAAGTTCTGATGGTTTTGTAATATGTTTTACTATTATTTGGATCAATCCTTTCGTTTAAATATGACCTGACAATACTTAATTGGATATTGTTATATTATAACAAAGTGTTATTGATAATACAATCTTAGCTGTTTACATTTAATCTTCACAGGAGGGTTTTGAAAAAAGAATTAGAATTAAAATATGGCTTTTAGAAAATAGAAATGAATCTATTTGACATTTGCCCTTTGATCTCTGGTTTGTGTGATATAGGGTATAATAGTCGTACTTTTAAATAAGCGAAGGAGAAGAATATGAAAAACAATAATTATACAGAGTTATTACAGGAAATATCTCAAAATGACCTATCAAGGGTTGGAGGTAAGGCGGCAAATTTAGGAGAAATGATCAGTGCTGGATTACCTGTTCCAGGAGGATTTGTGCTGGTTGTCGATTCATATAGAAGATTCATTATTTTTAATAAAATTGACATAAAAATCAAAGATCTTTTAAAAGATATAGATAATACTTTAGAAAATATTGAGTTTGAAAGTATAAAAAGAATTTCCGCAGAAATAAAAAATTTGTTTGAACAGGGAAAAATACCTGAAGATATACTTGTTGAAATAGACACCTTATATGATAAAACTGGAAGTACTGAAGTAGTAGTGCGTTCTTCTGGAACACTGGAAGATTCACCTGAGACATCCTTTGCAGGACAGTTTGATAGTTTTCTTAATGTGAAAGGTACTGAACAGTTGTATAAATCTATTAAACAATGTTGGGCTTCTCTCTGGAATACACGGGCTCTATCGTATCGCTTAAAACAGAAGATCAATGATAATGAACTTGCTCACGCTGTAATAGTCCAGAAACTTATCAAGTCTGAAAAGTCAGGTATATTGTTTACTGTTAACCCGGTAAACAACAGGAGAGATCAGATGTTGATCAATGCTTCCTGGGGACTGGGTGAAGCCTTAGTAAGTGGTGATGTAACACCGGATCAGTGGGTTGTTGATAAGGAAAATAATGAAATAGTGGATGAAAAAATAGCAGTGAAAGAAAAAATGACTGTATTTAACGATAGTGGGACTGAGTTGGTCGATATATCCGGAGATAAGATGGAGTCCCCTTCTCTTGATCAAAGTGGGGTATTTATACTTCTGGAACTGGGTAAAGAGACTGAAGAATATTTTGGTACACCCCAGGATATAGAATGGGCCTATTCTGATAATAAGTTTCATCTGGTGCAGTCCAGACCGATTACTACACTTTTTCCGGAGTTGGAACCTAAAGATAACGGTGATAAATTAAGGATATATACAAACTTTTTGTTAATTGATAAGGTGATGCCTGAACCCCTTACCCCTATGGGCGAGAACATCTGGAGTATATTTTTGAAAAAAGTTTTACCTGCTGCATGGATAAAAAGTGCTGCTGGAAGGTTGTTTGTTGATACAACTGAACTCTCAAGAATGGAAAGATGGTGGAATAAGCTGCGAGATAATCCTACAGCTATGGATCCTTTAACAATAGAAACATTATTGGAAGTACTGGAGAGGAATAAAGCAGAACTTAAGCAGGAAAGAAAATCGATAATTAAAATTCTTCCAACTATACTTGGCATGCTAAATCTCCCTTTATTGAAATTTATGATGACCTCTATACCCAAAGCTGTATATGGTGTTCTTTTTTCTCCAGATCGGGTAGTTGAGAGGGCCCATATATATGGTGAAAAGCAGATCAGATCTTTAGAAGAAAAGTCGGAAAAACTGAAAACACAGGAAGATAAATTAAAATTTATAGATGAAAATGCGCCGGATATTTATTATTTTATACCCCTTAAATTATTATATTACGTGATTGGTTCAATTACTTATCTGGATAAGGCCAGGAAAATTATTAATAAACATCTGGATAATCCACCTGAATTGAGTAAAGTCGAGAAGTCACTTTCACATAATGTTACTACTCAAATGGGCATGGAGTTACTGAAACTATCCAGAAAACTTGATCAGTTGGGAGAACAACCTTCAGCTGAACATCCTGAAATCAAGAAATTCTTGAATAAGTATGGACACAGGGCCTATCTGGAAGTCGACCCTGGGGTTCTCCGTTGGAAGGAAGATCCTACATATTTAATTAATCAGATCAGGTCTTACATAAGAAATAAGAGTTATCAGGACAGGATAGAAAAGTTCTACCAGGACAAGGAAGAGGCAGAAAAGACAATAAAGGAGATTACTAAGCAGTTAAAAGAAAAAGGGGCAGGCCGTGCTGCCCGGAAAGTTGAAAAACTTTTAAAAAAATACAGGGAATTGTTTGGAGTCAGGGAACTGCCAAAGTATATAATGATTAAGGGTGTCAGCATTTTCAGAGATATACTTTTGGAAATAGGAGAAGAATTAACCGCAGAAGGTCGTCTAGACAGGAAACAGGATATATTTTATCTTGGTTTTGATGACATTAAGGCAGAGATAAAATTTCAGGAACTGATTTTACGGAATCGAGAAAAATATCAGCAGGAGTTGAAAAGATCTTCTGTTCCAAGGGTGGTTACCAGCACCGGCGAAACTATTTTTTCACCAGAAGTGAGTAAAGACGACAATGTCTTTGAAGGAATTCCTGTATCACCAGGTGTACATGAAGGCCGGGTTAAGGTACTGGAACAACCAGAAGAGGGTAAGAAATTAGATAAAGGTGATATACTGGTCACTAAAGCCACCAATCCGGCCTGGACTCCACTGTTTTTAGAAATAGGTGGGTTAATAACTGAAATGGGCGGCCCTATGTCTCATGGTTCAGTAGTAGCCAGAGAATATGGTGTACCAGCTATTGCCGGGTTAAGAGAAGCTACAAACAGGTTAAAAGATGGGCAGTTAGTTCGCTTAAATGGTGAAACAGGGAAGGTGGAAATAATAGAGAAATAATTAGTTAACAATGCAGTAGGAGGATTTTGAATGGAAAATAAATTTACAGGAAAAGAAGCAAGGAGATATGCTCAAAGAGGACAAATTGAGAAATGGATAAAGAAACTGCATTAACTATTCTAAAAAGTAATGTCGACCTACATCAAAAATATTATTCCGCTTTTAATTTATCAAGTTTCCCCTTTCAAGGTGAAGTTAAGGAAAATAAATTCAAAATAATTAGAAACATTAATTATCACAATGGTTTTTTGCCAATTATTAAGGGTGAGATTAAGTCTGGGTTAGATGGAAGTACCGTGTATATAAAAATGGTTCTACCTTTATTTACTACACTGTTTATGTTTTCCTTCCTTCTGGTTATATTCTGGAATGATATTTTCCATTTTTCAGGATGGGATGGGTAATGGTTTTTATATAAAAATAATGCTATATATATCAGGGGGTTTAAATAGTACCTGATAATTTTGTCTATGGGAGTGAAGAGGCATGTTACTAAATGAAAAAAAGAAAAAGAAATCAAAAAGAAAAATCTTGATGGCAGGATTAAGAGAGCTTTACAAGGTGGTGTAATCTATGGATAAGATGATAAATGATAGCCTGTTGACTTAACTAAAAGTCTTGTGTAATTGAAGAAAGTATTTAAGGAGGTACTCTATGGACAGGGCATCAGCAATCATAGTAAAAGATAATAAAGTGGCCCTTATTAAAAGAGAAAATGGATTACATGAACATCTATATTATATATATCCTGGTGGTGGTGTAGAAGAAGGAGAAAGTATAGAAGAAGCGACGATTCGAGAGGTTAAAGAAGAAACGGGACTTACTGTAGATATTGTAAAGCTAATATGCGAAGTTACATTTAGAGGGAAGAAACAATACTACTTCCTTATAGAAGTTGAGGGTGGGAAATTTGGTGAAGGTCAGGGTCCGGAGATGATGGGATTATATCCAGAGTCGCATGGGAGTTATGAAGCTATGTGGATGGATATAGACGACCTTCTAAATAATCCTGTTTATCCAGAATGTGTTTCCAGAATAATAGTAGACTCTTTTGAAAATGGTTGGCCTGGGGAAGTAATGAAATTTACTGAC